>JBAQGH010000023.1:0-7869 GCA_049287685.1 Solirubrobacteraceae bacterium
TCCGGCCGGCCGGCACATGTGCCGGCCGGAACAGCATCACGATGTCAAGCGTCCATCGTGCGCGTGCGCCATGCGCCGAGCGCCAGGAACACGACGATCCAGGCGAGCAGCACGATGAAGGCCGTCCCGCCCGCCATCGAGACGGTTGCGCCGTGACCTCCGCCGCCTGTGTCGACTGGGCTGAAGTGCGCTACCGCCTGGCTCAGCAGGCCATCGCGGACGCCACCCAGCCCTTCGATGTTGGCGAGCACCGGACTTGCCACCACCAACCACGCGATCAAGGCGATGATCGCTCCCGGCTTGGATGTCGTGAGCGCAGCGAAGCCGACCGCGACCACGCACAACATGCCCGTCGAGAGTAGAAAGAAGCCCAGGCCGTCGAGGATCAGAGATCCGCTCGGTGTGGGCAAACCCGAGGCGAAGGCGAAGGTCCCGATCAGCAGGATCGCGTAGGCGCCGAGCATCATCGCAAAGGTCACAGCTAGGGCGGCCGGCACGCGCGAGGCGAACAGCGCCAGCCGCGAGCGACCGGTGACTACGAGGTCTCGGAAGACGCCTGCCGCGGAGTCTCCGGTCCCCGCCTCGACGCCTATCAGCAGCGCCGCGAGCGGACCAAAGAGCAGCGCGATCACTCGCATTCCATCTGAGAAATTACGCAAACCTCCTGCCGGCCCGTATTTGCCCGGATTGGAGGCATGCTCGATCACCGCCGCGATGAAGTAGATCAATATCGGCGCGAGCGCCAGCACCAGCGACCAGATCAAGATCCCGCGTTTCTTGCGCAGCTTGAGAATGTCCGCGCCAGTCATTTGCGCGGCGACGGTGGCGTTCATGCCGTCACCTCTTCGGCCGGAATGTCGCTGAGTCTCGATGTGACCTCCAGGAAGCGCTGCTCCAGGCTCTGGCGCACAGGCTCCAGCCGAAAGACGGCCAGGCCCGCCGCTACGAGCGCCGAGTTGATCGCAGCCGCGCACTCCGGCGCTGAGCTGTCTGTGTCAACCGCAAGCACCACCTGCAGGTTGCCTTCCGAGGAGCGCGCCTGCTTCGCTTGTGGACAGCTCTCAATCACCTGCAGCGCACGTCCCAGGTCGTCCGCGCCGACGATCAGCTCGTGCTGCGTGCTGCCCTCGGCCAGCTCGGCAATCGCACCTTGGGTGATGATCTTGCCGCGGTCGACGATCGCGGCGTGATCGCAGATCTTCTCTACCTCGTCCAGCAGGTGCGAGGAGATGAAGACTGTGCGCCCCTCTTGGTCGACCATCGCGCGGATCATTTCGCGGAACTCCTGGATGCCGCCTGGGTCGAGGCCGTTGGTCGGCTCGTCGAGGATCAGCAAGAGCGGGTCGGCGAGCAGGCAGCGAGCTACGCCGAGGCGCTGGCGCATGCCGAGCGAATACTTCTTGACCTTCTCGTCGGCCCGCTCTGAGAGGCCGACGCGTTGCAGGGCTGGGGCGATGCGCTCTTGCGTCTCCGGGCCACGGACCGCAGCGACGATGCGCAGGTTCTCTCGACCTGAGAGCTGCGGATGAAAGCGCGGCTCCTCGACAATCGCGCCTACCCTTGCCAGCGCGGCGGCGCGCTCTGAGGGCACGGGATAGCCAAGCACGCTCATGCTGCCGGAGCTTGCATGAGTCAGCCCGAGCAGCATGCGGATCATCGTCGTCTTGCCGGCGCCGTTGGGGCCCAGGAAACCGAAGGCGCTGCCGCGCGGCACCTGCAGATCCACGCTGTCGATCGCGGCACGCTCGCCGAAGCGCTTGGTCAGGCCAGCTGTCTGGATCGCGGTAGGAGCCGCGTCGACGGAACTCGTCATCGCCGGTGAGACTAACTACTGATGCATGACGATGCGCCGCCACACCACGCCGCCACACCACGCGGCCGAGCGGGCGTTGGCGACTAGCGCGCAATAGGAAGGTCTTTCAAAATGACCTGCACAACCAATACCCCCTTTGCGTGGACCAGAAGGGGCTTATTTAGGTACCTAACCTTTATCCAAGCATCTCAACAGAGGGGGCCGCCCTAGGATTCCTGCGCCTGCAGCTCCTTCACACGCCCCTCGAGCTCGCCCATGACCGCGGGGTCGCGTAGCGTCGTCACATCGCCCAGCGCGCGGCCCTCGGCGATATCGCGCAACAGGCGACGCATGATCTTGCCGGAGCGCGTCTTTGGTAGATCGTCAGCCCAGATGATGCGCTTGGGACGTGCGAACTTGCCGATCCGCTCGGCCACCGTCTCGCGGATGCCGTCGATCGTGCTCTGATCTCCGTGGAGCTCACCTTGGAGCGTTACGAACGCGACGATCGCCTGTCCGGTGTCCTCGTCGTGCTGTCCGATCACAGCGGCCTCGGCCACGTCGGGATGGGCGACGATCGCCGACTCGACTTCGGCTGTCGAGAGCCGGTGACCGGAGACGTTGACGACGTCGTCGATACGTCCGATCACCCAGATGTAGCCGTCGGAGTCCACACGCGCGGCGTCCCCCACCAGATACGTCTGCTTGCCGAAGCGCGCGAAGTAGGTGCTGATGAAGCGATCGTCCTCCTTGTAGAGCGTGCGCAGCATCGAGGGCCACGGGTGCGTCAGTACGAGCAGACCCTGGCCCTCGCTTATCGGCTCGCCGGTCGACTCGCTCAGTACCTGCGCCTGAACACCAGGGAATGGGTGTGTCGCCGAGCCCGGCTTGGTCGCCGTGATGCCCGGCAGCGGCGTGATCATGATCGCGCCCGTCTCGGTCTGCCACCAGGTGTCCACGATCGGGCAGCGCTCGCCGCCGATCACCTTGTGGTACCAGAGCCAGGCCTTCGGGTTGATCGGCTCGCCCACCGATCCGAGCAGGCGCAGCGAGGACAGATCGTGTTGTTCGGGCCACTGCGCCCCCCACTTGATGCACGCGCGGATGGCGGTCGGGGCGCAGTAGAGGATGCTGACTTTATAACGCTCGATCAGCTCCCACCAGACGCCCTTGTTGGGATAGTCGGGCGCGCCCTCCCACATCACCGACGTCGCCCCGTTGGCCAGCGGCCCGTAGACAATGTAGGAGTGACCGGTGACCCAGCCGACGTCGGCCGCGCACCAGTACACGTCGCTGTCTGCTTTGAGGTCGAACACGTAGCGATGCGTCGCGCTGACGCCCGTCATGTAGCCACCGGTCGTATGCAGGATTCCCTTCGGCTTGGCCGTCGAGCCAGAGGTGTAGAGGATGTAGAGCGGGTGCTCGGCGTCCAACGGCTCGGCCGGGCACTCTGGATCGGCGGCGGCCAGGATCTCGTCGTAGTAGACGTCGCGACCCTCCTGCATCTGACAGGCCGTGCCCTTGCTGCGCACCACCACGATCCGCTTCAGCGTCGTCAGGTCCCCCATGACCTCGTCGACGCGATCCTTGACCGGGGCGGTCTTGCCCTTGCGCGCTGCGCCGTCGACGGTGATCAGCGCCTTGGCCTCGGAGAACTCCATGCGCTCGCGCACCGCCTCCGCGGAGAAGCCTCCAAACACGACGTTGTGTGGCGCCCCAATCCGTGCGCACGCGAGCATCGCCACGACCACCTCGGGGATCATCGGCAGGTAGATGCCGACGACATCGCCCTTGCGCACACCCTGATCCTTCAGGGCACTCGCGAAGCGCTTGACCTCGGCCAGCAGCTCGGCGTAGGTGATGTCGCGCTCCTCGCCGTCCTCACCGCGCCAGTGCAAGGCCACGCGCTCGCCTCGACCGCTCTCGACGTGACGATCGAGGCAGTTGTGGGAAGCGTTGATCGTGCCTCCCACAAACCACTTGTAGAACGGGGGATTGGAGTCGTCGAGCACACGATCCCAGGGGCTGAACCAGTCGAGCTCGCTCGCCTGCTCGGCCCACCACGCCCGCGGATCGCTCGCTGCCCGCTCGTAGACGGCGGGATCGCTCAGTAGGGCGTGCTCACGAAATTCGCTTGACGGCTCGAAGCGCTCCTGCTCGAGCATGCGCCCGAGCTCGGAGTCGAGCGCGTCTGTGTTCATCGCCATGAGCTAGACCTCCCTCCTGGACCCCGCCATTGAACTGACTTTAGCTGCCCGGGCGCGCGATCGAATCGACCCCTCGCCCAGACACATTTCGAATTACGTTCTAGTCGCCGAGTGGCATCACCGGCAAAATCGTTCGTTTGAACGTTGAATTGGTGACTACGGCAAACGACGCGTACCAGGCTGCCGCCGCGGTCGCCAGACCGACGTAGCCACCCCAGTGTGTGACGGTCGTGTGTGGGCCGGTCGCGCCGATTGCCAAGAGAATGAATGTGGCGGTCAGCAGAACGAACACGAGCAACACCGAGCCGCTGACGCGTAGCGCCGCGACCGTCATGTAAGCCGTGAAGATCGCCCACGCCCACAGGTACACGCCGACGGCGTGTCCGGCGTTGCCACCAATGCTCTTTGCATAGAACACGTTGAGCGCCCAGAAGGAGATCCAGAAAGCGCCGAAAGAGCAGAAGGCCACCGCACCAAAGGTGTTGCCGGTGCGGAACTCCCAGATGCCCGCGATCAGTTGCACGATTCCGCCATAGGCGAGTGCCAGGCCAAGCACCACAGGGGTGCCCTTTTCGTTGACGAGATTGGAATTGAACATCGAGAGGACGAAAGTCGTCATCGCGAACGCCGCCAACCCGAGCGGCGCTGGATTTGCCGGCGACCACGAGCTTGCGACTGGTCGCTCGCCTGAGTCCGTCTGGGCTAGCGGCGGGCCTACCCCTTGCGCCGCACGCGGGTGGATAGAAGCGGCCTCCATGGGACCCTCCCTTCAGCTCACCCGGCTCCGGGTGGCACTAATGCTTGTCAAAACTCGCGACCGTGGTGGCCAAAGGCCATCTTGCGATCTTCTCTCTATTTATTCCCGCTGCGGGGCAGAGCCAATCGTCAACATCAGCGGCCCGAGTGGCCCATATCGACCGGGATCGTGGGACGTGGCGTCCAAGCGAGCGGCGCGAGCGCACTACGAGCGAAGGTTGGTTTGTGCTTGCGGCGTGAGCCGCTGGTAGCGAGCGTCGATCAGTTGCGCTTGCGACGCTTGCGCCGTGAGCCGCCAGCAACGGGCGTCGGTGGCGGCGCAGGCTCGGCGGCCGGCTCACTTCCACCCAAAGCGCCCCTGAGCTTCTGCCCCATGCCTGTCTGCGGCTCGTCCTTCGTCTTCTCATTCGCCCCCCGCCTTGACTGTGTAGGCCAGGGTATTGCCTCGCCGGCCGCCCAAGCCGGAGGGTCGCCGCTGGGCAAGCGTTCCCACAGCAGGAACGCTGCCGCGACCAGCCAGAACGCCGGGATGAACGCGGTCACGAAGCTGGAGCCGAAGAGGGGCAGGAACAGCAGCGCGGCGAGCATGCCAATCACGCTGAGCCAGCGTGGAAGCAGACCCGCTCGTTGCGTGCCGACCATCGTCGCGATCATTCCGACGGTGAGCCCGAGCGCCGCCAGCAGCCCCAGCAGCGTCAGCAAGATTCCCAGCGAGCCGGAAGTGAGCAGAGCGCGTTCGACGGCTTTGCCGGAGAAGTCGTTGCCGCTGACGAACTTGTGCGCCTCGATCGTGAGGATCACCTCGTGGATCAGGTTCAACACCGCGTAGCCGATCCCCCCGACCAGCACCAGCGGGCGCCCGAGAGGCCATGTCTGCGAGCGGCGAAAGCGGGTGCAGTCCTGCAGGAACAGCAACACGAGCGTGAGCGCGAGGATCGCGACCGCCGTCAGGAGGTTGCCGGCGATCAGGCCGAAGGCGTGATGGTCGATGTACCTGACCTCCGCGGCCCTTGGACTGACCACCGGCGTGCCTTCGCCGCGCAGCGCCGGTTCCAAGCCCTGCACGAGACCGACGGTTGGCAGTTCCTTCAGCGCCGCGTTGAGGATGATGGCGCTCAGCAAGAACAGCACGCCACCCGCCGCGGCGGGGACGGAGAGGCGCGCGCGCCTGTCCGTCTCGAAGGCTATGCGCTGCTTGATCTCTGGGGCCAGGGCCATCGGCACGGCAGTGTATGAGTTGCGGGGCTCACGGGGAGCCTGCCGCGCGGCGAACGCTAGGATGACGATATGGAGAGTGGAGGCTTTGGCGACATGTTCGGCGACCCGGATGAGCTTCAGCGGCGCATCGCGCAGTTTGCCGAACAGATGCAGGGGCAGCAGGCGCTCGCCTGGGCCGACAACGCGATCAAGCTCGCGGTCGACATGACCGTCGCGGCCGTCAACCGCGTGAACTTGCAGGGCGACGCCGAGGCTCAGGCTCAGCAGATCCGCCAAGTGGTCGCGGTCGTGTTCCCCGAGGCCGTCACCCTCGTGCGCGAGGCGCGCGAGGGATTGCAGTAGGCGACTGCTCCGAAGCCGCCACGCTCGTCACCACGGCGCGCGAGGGATTTGGCGGCAGGCGACTGCTCCGAGGCGTCATGCTCGTGCGCCAGGCGCGCGAGGGATAGCGGCAGGCGGCTCCGGCCCGCCATCCCCGCGTTCGGACTCGCGCTCGGCCTCGCGTGAGGCACGCCCGGCGGCGATGACTTCTTTGAAGGAGCGGAAGCGGAATATGAAGACGATCGCGCCGAGCCCGACGACGGCGGTGAAGGCGGCGATCGCGATCTGCTGACCGACCGAGTAGGCCGCTACCACGGCGGTTGGGGCGCTGCCGGTGAAGACCTTCACGAGGAGCGCTTGCTGCACCCCGGCGCCGCCCGGGGTGAAGGGAACCGCGCCCGCCACCTGCCCGACGCCGAACACGAGCAGCACGTTGCCGACCGAGCCTCCGACGCGAAACGCGTCGAGCAAGAACCAGAAGGCGATGAAGCGGCACACCCAAGCCACCGCCTGCCATGCCGCCACCTCACGCAGATAGCGCCGGCGATCGCCGAGGATCGTCATTCCTTGACGAACACGGATCCAGAACGCCTTGACGCGCACGGACAACAGCGCGAAGGCTACGAGGGCCAGGACCGCCAGCAGCGTGATCAGAAAGAGCGTGAAGCGGAAATGCTCGGCCAGATATGAGATGTCGAAGGAATTCAACTTCGAGAAGTCCGGCGGCTTGGGAAAGACGCCCTGACTGAAGGCGAAGACGAGCACGAACACGCCCACGCTCACGTCGAAGACCGCCTCGACGAAGAAGGCCGCGGCGACCGTCGGGTAGGAGGAGCCCGGGATCGAGCTCTTGGCGAGAAACAGCTTGATGATGTCCCCGCCGCGCGCGGGCACGACATTGTTGAAGCCAACCGCGGCGACATATGCGCCCCAAATGCGCCGCCACTGGATACGCACCGCCGGATAGGCAGCGCGCAGACTGTGGAAGAACGCGCGCGAGCGCAGCGTCAGATTCAGACCGAAGAACAACAGGCCGAGCGTGAGCGCGCCCCAGTGGACAGCCGCCAGATCGGAGAAGAACTGGCCGGCGGCTTCAACGAACGAGTCGAAGCTGCTCGTGATCGAGGTCGACGCGATGGGCACAGACCAAGCCTACGGTCCTCCGCGCCAGAAGCCGCTAGAGTCGTCTTCGTCGTCGGGCTCGAGGCCTTTCTCGTCGAGATCGCCGCCAGGCGCGCCAGAGGCTATCGACGCCGCGCCGAAGGCTCCAGCTCTGGGTTCGCCCAGCCGCCGTCGGTCGGATTGACGTTGACGCCGGGTGGGACGATCTCGTCGATCCGGTCGAGAATGTCCTCGCTCAGCTCGACATCGGCTGCGCCAAGTTGGGACTCCAGGTGCTCCATCGTGCGCGGCCCGATGATCGCCGCGGTCACGGCGGGGTGGCGAATCACGAACGCGAGCGCCAGCTCGATCAGGCTGATGTCCGCCTCCTCGGCGACCCGGCCGAGCGCGTCGGCGGCGTCCAGCTTGCGCTGGTTGGCCGGGATCGACATGTCATAGCGCGCGGGGATCATC
>JBAQGH010000024.1:0-5496 GCA_049287685.1 Solirubrobacteraceae bacterium
GTCCGCCACGACCACGCTCAGAGGGCGTCATCCAGCCGCCGATGCTCCTGCGCGCCTGGCTGTTCCTCGGCGTCATGGTCGCCGGACTCTCACTCGCCGGCTTCTTCTACGTCCTTGACCGTGCGGGGTGGCACACAGGCGCCCCCGTTGGCGCCGGCACGCCGCTTCACCACGCCTACCTGCAGGCCACCACGATGACGTTCCTGGGGATGATCGCCGGGCAGATCGGCACCGCGTTCGCCGTGCGAACCCGACGCGCCTCGCTGCTATCCATCGGCGTCCTCAGCAATCGCTACCTGCTCGGCGCGATCGTCGCCGAGCTGGCGCTCGCCGCCATCTTCATCTACACGCCACCGATGCAATCGCTGCTGGGAACCGCGGCGCTGCCCGTGCACGATCTCCTGTTCCTGCTCCCATACCCGTTCATCGTGTGGGGCGCCGATGAGCTGCGCCGCTGGCTGCTACGCCGCCACGCCCGAGCGTAGGCTGTGTGCTCGACACGGGCTAAGTGCTGACAGCTCCAGGCAGTACCTCATCTATCGCGGCGACGAGTTGCTCATGCCGATCACGCGGCCACCCGTTGTAGGACAACACGTAGCTGAGCGTCTCGCAGTAAGCCACAATCGCAAATCGCGCACGGTTTCGATGCTCCTCAAGCGTGACACGCGAGATGAGCGTCTCCTGTCCCTCGATCTCGTCCTTCACCCACATTTCGGCGTGGGGATACATCGTCGGATGGGAGATGTTTGAGACATAATCGTAGACACCCCGGTCGTCTGCGACGGGCGGGTCCGACTTCAGATGAGTGAAGATCGAGGCCACGCAGTCAATCGGTCCTGGTCTGATCTGTTTGCGAAGAACGAATCGCCCATGCTTGTCTTCTATCGGTTCGCCGAAGACTTGGCGCACTTGCTCCTTGAGCCGCGAGTACGCGGCGGCCGCGTCCTTGTAACCATCGTTGTCAGTGCCGAGCAAGTGCTTTGTCGTCTTCTTTTGCTCCTCGGCGCTGAACAGCAACTCAAGGAGTGCGCGGGCCAGTCGGTCCTCGACTGACTGCTTCTCGTCACCAAGCAGCCAGAACACCTGGGCGCAGTGCTCCACTACACAGCGGATGAGCGCCGGCGGAGGGATCAACACCTCTCGTTGACTGTAGAGAGCACCAAGCGCACCAAGATGCTCGGCAGCGACCGACACGTAGAAGTAGGTCAGCAAACTGATGAGAAAGGACGTCTGCGCCGGGTACGGCGGCTGATGCTCGGCAAGCCGCTGCGTGTCGCGCTGCGCCGGCGAGCCCTCGGCTGGACGCCATTGTGTGTCTTCCGCAACAGACCGAAACGAAGACCTGCAGGCATAGAACGCGGTCGCTATCTCATCCAGGCCAGCCGCGAACTCCTCGTCATAGGGCCGATAGCTCACCGGCCCAGCATAGAGTTAGTAAGAGCCAAGTCATGCCTGCGATCGCTCTGCAAGCACATTCCTGACCTGCCGGGCGATCTCAAGATCCTCCCGGCTGGCCAGCACGAGCACGCTGACGCCCGTTGCACCCGTGCCAATCTCAGCGTCCCCGGACGCCTGCCGGTTGCCAGTCTCATCGAGGCTCACACCCAGAAACCCAAGACCGTCGGCGGCGAGAGAGCGCACGGCCGGCGAGTGCTCGCCAACACCGCCCGTGAAAACGAGTGCGTCAAGGCCGGCGAGCGCCGCCGCCATCGCTGCGATTCCAGCGCGCAGCCGATGGACATACACATCCAAGGCCAGGCGCGGCGCGGGCTCACCAGCACAAGCACCGGCGACGATCTCACGCATGTCTGCGCTGCCCGCCAGGCCGAGCATCCCGGAGCGATGCTCCAGCGCGTCGGCGAGCTCGTGCGCGGAGAGCTGCTCGTGCTCCATGAGCCACACCAGCATCCCCGGATCGACGCTGCCCGAGCGAGTCGCCATCACCAGGCCCTCAAGCGGGGTGAAACCCATCGTCGTGTCGAGCGAGCGGCCGTCCTCGATCGCGCACAGCGAAGCTCCCGCCCCGAGGTGACAGCTGACGATCCGCAGCCCCGAAGCGTCCCGTTTGAGCAGCTCAGGTGTGCGCCGCGCGGCCCACGAGTGCGAGAGGCCATGAAAGCCGTAACGGCGCAACCCCCAGCGCTCCCGCCACTCCGCGGGGAGGGCGTAGGTCGACGCGGCCGGCGGCAGCGTCGCATGGAAAGCCGTGTCAAAGCAAGCGACCGCCGGTATCTCCGGCAGCGCCGCCGTGACGGCATCGAGCGCGGCGAGCGACTTCGGCTGGTGAAGCGGAGCGAGGTCGCTCAGCTCGCGCATCGCCGCCTCCACATCGGCGTCGATCCTCACCGCCTCGCGGAAGCGCTCGCCTCCGTGGACGATGCGGTGTCCAACCGCGTTCGCGTCGCACAGCACCGTGTCGAGCGCGGCTCGGAGCTGGTCCGGGTCGACCTGTGCGCGAGGAGCGTCCAGTTCCCGCACGGCGATCGCCGTGTCATCGCCGTCAAGCAGCGTCAGCTTGAGGCTGCTGGAGCCTGCGTTGACGACCAGGACCCGCATCGCGGAGCCTATGTTGATCGAGCCTCGCTCGGGCCGGGCCAGCACCAGTCTGTGACATCGGGCGGGTCCTGCCCGTGCTCGCGTGTGTAAGCCCTGTGGCGCAGCCGCTCGTCCACCATCTCCTGGCGGATATGAGCTGCGTGCTCGGCCAAGCCGGGCACCCTGTCGATCACATCCATCACGAGATGAAAGCGGTCGAGGTCGTTGAGCATCACCATGTCAAACGGCGTCGTGGTGGTGCCCTCCTCCTTGTAGCCGCGGACGTGGAAGTTGGCGTGGTTGGTGCGCTGATAGGTGAGACGGTGAATCAGCCACGGGTAACCGTGGTAGGCGAAGATCACCGGCCGCTCGGTCGTGAACAGCGCGTCGAACTCCGCGTCGGGCAGCCCGTGGGGATGCTCGGTGTCGGGCTCCAGTCGCATCAGATCAACAACATTGACCAGCCTCACCTTGAGCTCAGGCAGACGCTCGCGCAGGATCGCCACCGCGGCGACGCTCTCAAGGGTCGGGATATCCCCGGCGCAGCCGAGCACCACATCAGGCTCCAGCTCGCCGTCGCTGCACGCCCAATCCCACATCCCGACCCCCCGCGTGCAATGCGCGACCGCCTCGTCCATCGTCAGATAGTTGAGTGAGGGCTGCTTGCCGGCGACGATCACATTCACATAGTTGCGGCTGCGCAGGCAATGGTCAGCGACAGACAGCAGACAATTCGTGTCCGGCGGCAGGTAAACGCGCACGACCTCTGCCTTCTTGTTGATCACGTGGTCGATGAACCCTGGGTCCTGGTGTGAGAACCCGTTGTGATCCTGGCGCCAAACGTGCGAGGAGAGCAGATAGTTCAGCGATGCCACCGGCGCGCGCCACGGGATGCCGCGAGTCACCTTCAACCACTTCGCGTGCTGATTGAACATCGAGTCCACGATGTGGATGAACGCCTCGTAACTGTTCAGCAGACCATGCCGACCCGTCAACAAGTAGCCCTCAAGCCAGCCCTGGCAGAGATGCTCGCTCAAGACCTCCATCACACGCCCGTCGGGCGCAAGGTGATCGTCGCTGTCCAGACGTTCGGCGTCCCACGCGCGGTTCGTGACCTCGAACACGGCACCCAAGCGGTTGGATGCCGTCTCGTCAGGACCCATGATGCGCAGGTTCGCCGGGTTGGCACCGATCGCATCGCGCAAGAACGCGCCGAGCACCCGCGTCGGCTCGCTGATGCTCGCCGTCGGCGCGGGCACATCGACGGCGTAGTCACGGAAGTCGGGCAGCTCAAGATCGCGCAGCAGCGCACCGCCGTTGGCGTGCGGGTTCGCGCCCATGCGCCGCGCACCCTCGGGCGCGAGCGCCGCCAGCTCCGCCCGGAGAGCACCATCCTCGTCGAACAGCTCCCCGGGACGGTAGGAGCGAAGCCACTCCTCGAGCTGACGCAGGTGCTCGGGATTCCCAGCAAGGTCGGCGAGCGGAACCTGATGGGAGCGAAACGACCCCTCCGCTGGCAGCCCGTCGACCACCTTCGGCCCGGTCCAGCCCTTGGGAGTGCGCAGCACGATCATCGGCCAGCGCGGACGCCCCGAGTCGCCATCCTCGCGGGCGCGGCGCTGGATCTCCGCGATCTCCGCCGTGACCTCATCCAAGGTCACGGCCATCAACTGGTGCATCGCCGCAGGCTCATCGCCCTCCACGAACCGCGGCGCGTAGCCGTAGCCCTCCAGCAGGCTGCGCAGCTCCCCGTGGGAGATGCGCGCCAGCACAGTTGGGTTGGCGATCTTGTAGCCGTTGAGATGCAGGACCGGGAGCACCGCACCGTCACGGACCGGGTTGAGGAACTTGTTGGAGTGCCAGCTGGTCGCCAGCGGCCCCGTCTCGGCCTCGCCGTCGCCGACCACGCAGCAGACCAGGAGGTCGGGGTTGTCGAACGCCGCGCCGTAGGCGTGCGCGAGGGAGTAGCCAAGCTCGCCGCCCTCGTGGATCGACCCCGGCGTCTCTGGCGCCACATGGCTTGGGATGCCGCCAGGAAAGGAGAACTGGCGAAACAGCCTGCGCAGGCCCTCCTCGTCGTGGCCGATGTGGGGGTAGACCTCGCTGTAGGTGCCCTCCAAATACACGTTCGCAACCACACCCGGCCCGCCGTGGCCAGGCCCTGTGACATAGAGGGCGTTCAGGTCACGCTCGCGGATAACCCGGTTCATGTGCGCGTAGAGGAAGTTCAAGCCAGGGGTCGTGCCCCAATGCCCGAGCAGGCGCGGCTTGACGTGCTCGATTCGCAGCGGCTCGCGCAGCAGCGGATTGTCGAGCAGGTATATCTGGCCGACCGACAGGTAGTTCGCCGCCCGCCAGTAGGCGTCCAACGCCGCGAGCTGCCGCTCCGACAACGGCGCGGCGCTCACAACGCCCTCGGGCACGCCGGCACTCCAGCTATCGCATGAGGAACCATGCCGGGATTGTCGTTCACGACGCTCACCGACGGCTCCGCGCCATCCTGAAGCATCGCTCCGTAGAAACCCGCACGAGCTGAAGTGCCCGCCCCGGAGGCGACAGCGGCGCACGAAACCTAGTCTGCTCAGCAAGCCCAGCAAAGGAGATGACGATGTTCAACAGCACGCTCGTAGGAGTTGACGGCAGGGCAGGCGGCCGTGACGGCATCGCCCTCGCCTCACGCCTGACAAACCCCGATGGCACGCTCACGCTCGCGCACATACACCCAGGCCGTCTGCGCCCCTCGCACGCGATCTCCCCAGGACTGATCCGCGAGGAGCGCGAGGTCGCCAGCACCCTGCTCGAGAGCGAGCGCGACAGCGCCGGCGTGCAGGCGCAGCTGATCAACATCGAAGCGCTCAGCCCCGGCCGCGGCCTGCACGAGCACGCAGAAGCCCAGGGCGCCGACCTGCTCGTCGTCGGGTCCTGCAGCCACGGCGCGCTCGGCCGCGCGATGCTCGGGGA
>JBAQGH010000025.1:0-6969 GCA_049287685.1 Solirubrobacteraceae bacterium
GTGCTGTGCCGCGCCCTCCGTGCCCCCGCTACAGCATTGTCTCGGTTACGAAGCGCACCGCCGAGCGACAGCACCCCGAAGCCGAGGCCGCTGAGCAGCAGCGCGATCCCGACGACGATCCCGAACAGCGACACCTGGCCCGCCATGTAGCTCGTGTTCAGGCCCGTCGAGAGAGCGGTCTCCTGAATCCACACTTCACGCGCCGGGTTGTCCACCGGCTGGCCGTTCTTACCCTTCAACGCGGCCGTTTCGACGTTCGTACCTTCACCGTTGGCGGTGGCATAGCGCGGCATCTGCGAGTAATACTTGCCGCCCGTCGCCTCGAGCGCGTGGATCGTCATGTACTGAGCGAAGCAGCGCGCGTCAGAGCCGCTGGTGATCGCCTTGTTCGCCACCGAACAGCTCGGGATGCTGAGCGCGCTCACACTCAGGCCGGACTTCGATGCCTCGGCCTTGATTCCCGCCGGTGTCATGTCCGGCGTCCCGACGATCTTCTGTTCGGCGAGGCTGTTGTGAACGGTGCTTTGGCCGTTGGCGCCGATCACGATCGTGGCGACCCCGAACGCGATCAACACGACCGCCGCGACTATCCCTGCTATCTCAAATGCTTTGCGCGTGCGCATGATCAGTCACTCCTTGTAGGTGGTTTGTGCCTGATCGAAGCCTGCCTTTTGCACGCCTTGCGGGTATCCCAACAAACGCGTGCACCAGTTCGGTGGTTTCCCGCAGCACGAGTACGTGTCCGGCCCGCGCAGCCACGCAGCCTCTACAGGGTCTGCACTGACCCTCCACCGCCACGGGGCACCGTGCGGATAGCGGCGTTCAACCGCTCGAACACCGCTGCCATGATCCCCTCGCACACCTCGTAGGTAACTCGCATATGGGTAACGTCAGCGAAGTCGGGGGCCAGTTCGTGGCGCATGACAGACATCGGATGCGTCGCCATGTTGCGCACGGCTACGAGAAAGGCGATCGCGTCGCCGACCTCGCCGTCGAGCGTGCCGGTCAAGCCCTCACCGGGCCGCCCACAGGGCAGCCAGCCCGCACCGATCGCCACCTCCACGGCCTGCCCCAGCGTCCAGCGCGACGGGTCCCGCGACGGCCACAACTCCCGCGCTCGCAGCTCCGGCTCCAGGCAGCACGCACTTGCCACGATCCCCGCCTCCAGTGCAGATCCGGTGAGGATGAGGGCCGCGCGCCAGCACCCCGCGCTCGCGCATCGCTGTGCCTCCTCGTGAAGCTCGCCCGCGAGCCTCACGAGCTCCCTGACGGCGCCCTCGCCGAGAGTGAAGCGCTCCGGGCTCATGCCCGCCTGGCGCTACCCGCCGTGCCGCGAAGGGCCACGGCCAAGCCACACCAGCAGCCCCGCCGTCAGTGCCACGAGTGTGCTGGCCAGCAGCATCCCCGCGCGTCCACGGTCCTGGTCATCCAGCAGTGCTCCCTCGGCGGCGTGGGAGAGCACAGACCCCTGCGAGGCAGCCGACAGCACCGACCCGAACGATGCGGCCGAGCCGATCGAGAATGCCGACGCGACCGAGCCCACCGAGCCGATCGAGAACGCAGAGCCCACCGAGCCGATCGAGGCGAACGACCCCCGCGAGCCGATCGACAGGAATGAAGACTCCGACCACAGCGACAGCCCTTCCACCGCCGAAGCGTACAGCGCGCGTGATATGCAGCCGCCGCCCGCCCGGTATCTTGGTGGTCGATGAACGAACAAGACACCGTGTCGATCGAGGATCAGAGTGGCGGCGAGGGCGCCCCCGAGCAGACGATCCGCATCGTGCTCGCAGACGACCACGAGGTCGTGCGCACCGGCCTGCGGATGCTGCTCGACAGCCAGCCCGACTTCGAGGTCGTCGCCGAGGCCAGCGACGCCGAAGGCGCTCGCCGCTACGTGCTCGGCCACCACCCCAAGGTGCTCGTGCTCGACCTCAACATGCCCGGCGGCTCAAGCCTTGAGGCGATCCCCGCGATGCGCGAGGAGTTCCCCGACACGCAGATCGTCGTGCTGACGATGCAGAAGGAGCCCGCGTTCGCACGCGAGGCGCTCAGCGCCGGCGCCCTTGGCTACGTGCTCAAGGAGGCCGCCCACGCAGAGCTGGTCGAAGCAGTCAGACGCGCCGCCATCGGCGAGAGCTACCTGAACCCAAGGCTCGGCGCCCGTATGGCCTCAGAGCCGCCGCCCGGCCCGCCCGATGATCTCTCCCCGCGCGAGGTCGACGTGCTGCGCCTGATCGCGCTGGGGAACACCAACACCGAGATCGGTGAACAACTCTACCTTTCGGTGCGAACGGTGGAGACCCACCGCTCGCACATCCAGCAGAAGCTCAGGCTCCAAAGCCGCGCCGATCTCGTCGCCTACGCGATCGACCGCGGGCTGATCAGCACCGAGCGCGAGTCCAGCAGCTGAGCTACACGCTCTGCTGGGAGCGGTAGTGCTCCTTCCAGATCAGCTTGTAGATCGGGATCTTGCGGGGAAGGCTGCGGATGCCCGGCAAGAAGGGGATGCAGACGAACGCGAGGCTGAGCAGGCCCATGATGAGCATTACCTGTATGTCCGCGTTGGATGAGGACTTGATCGGTTCCACCTGATACCACAACGTATAGAGCCACAGCCATGCCTGGCCGGGGTAGCTGCCGGTCTCGTTCATCATGCCCCACTGCTCCCCGAGCAGGTGCTGAGCTTCCGCGCGTTCGCCGAGCAGGCCACCGTCAGCCATGAACAGCAGCGGCTTTGTGTAGTCGGTCTGGAAGAACTGGTTGCTCGTCAACAGACTCCCGTCAAGGCCACCGCTCTTTGCCAAGCCGAGCAGCCCAGCCATCAGCGC
Organism: Solirubrobacteraceae bacterium; assembly: GCA_049287685.1. Taxonomy (GTDB): domain Bacteria; phylum Actinomycetota; class Thermoleophilia; order Solirubrobacterales; family Solirubrobacteraceae; genus Palsa-744. Next base: position 2,832 of record JBAQGH010000025.1, read on the forward strand.
CGGCACGGGACCCGTGCCGCTCGCCTGCACCGTCACCGCGCCAGTGCTCGGGTCGAGTGCCACCGTCTTGGGCGGCGCCTTCTTTTCTTCGATGGCCGTTTCATATTCTTCCAGTGGCTTGGCGTAGGCTTCGCCCCATTCCTTTTTGGTCTTTTCAGGCGCGGCCTGATATTCCGAGACGGCGCTCGTCAGGGCCGGGTCGCCGGGGATCGTCCGCAGCGGATCAATCACGTAATCCTCAGCGGTATTGATCGGGTGACTGACGCCGAGCCAGCGCTGTGGGTGCAGGAACAGGAAGTGCTGCACGCTCCCGCTGCTGTGGTTATACGGGGGGCCGTATTCAGCCGTGTCGCTCGTGCCGTTGAGCTCCTTCGCTGCCGTGGCGATGAAGTTCACAGGCTGTTCGCGCGACCACTGCGCGATCGTGCTCGGCTTGTCATCGGGTGAGGAGAACAGCACGGTCAGCACCACCGCCAGCAGGCCGATCACACCAACCGCGATGCAGAACTCCTTGATCAGGTCATACGGCGCATAGCCGCCTTTCCAAGGCTGGGTGTCGTCCTTGGGAGACAGGAGGCTCACGTCTGCGCTCCGGTCGCCGGTTCGGGCGAGCTGTCGGCTTCGCCGCTCCCGCTCGCAGCGAGCGCGACCCTGCGCTTGTCCAGCTCGAACGGTGGCACGACGCCGTGGCGGCGCACGAGCAGCACGTGCGCGCTGACGAGCGCGACCACTGCCACGGGCAGCAGCAGCACGTGGTAGCTATACATCTGCCCGAAGTTCGTGACGTTGAAGAACGCGCCGACGCCGACCGAGTTCAACCCGTCCTTCGCCTGCGTGGAGATCCACTGCGCGTCGAAGTTCTGCTGGGAGACGTAGCCGGTAAGCGCGCAGGGCACCGCGACCAGGAACGTGACCGCGCCAGTCATCCACACGCGCGCACGGCCTCCGCGCCACGCGGCCATCCAGAACTTGCCCCACAGGTGGACGACCATCACGAAGAAGAACAGCTCGACGCTCCACATATGGATGCTGTTGAAGAAATGCCCCACGCCCGTGTCGTGCCACCAGGCGGGACCCTTCAATGCGAGGATCGAGCCGGAGGCGATGATCACGATCAGCGACGCGATCGAGGCGACCCCGAACACGTAGATCCACGAGGCGACATACGTCGGCTGACCGTCAGGGAGCAGCTTCTCCGGCGGCAGCGCCTCGACGGCCGCTTCCCTGACGCGCACCGTCCAGGTATCGGGGTGCGCCGTCGCACCCTCACCGGAGGGAGGGGGTGCGACGCTCACGATGCCCCGCCGCGCCTGCGCGTCGCCCCAGGGAACGGAAGCAGGATCGCAAGGACGAACACGACCAGCATCAGCACGATCACGACGACGTTCGCCACCGACAGGTGGACGAAGCTCCAATCCACCGTATGGGCCGGGTGATTCAGGTTGACGATCGCGCCCAGCACGCCCACGGGACTCACGAGGAGCCGCCTCGAATCAGCCTGGACACCATCTGATCAGGGAGCCTAACGCCGAGACAGACCTCTGTGTATCCGTACTTTCCCCCGATGCTGTCTGCGAGCTGGCTCATGCGACGGCCACGCTCCGCTCAGCGGCAGCCATCTGCCGGTCGCCGTTCCCGCCCTGCAGGACGACCTTCAGCGCCCCGGTGTTCGCGGCGTCGGCGAACGTGTCGTAGGCGCTCATCGTGTCTCCGAGCGCGAAACGGTGCGTGGCAAACAGCGAGGGGTCCAGGCGGCCACTGGCGATCAGCCTCATCAGCTGCGGGATGCTGAACGTGTCCACCAGTCCCGTCGTGATCGTCACGTCACGAATCCACAGCTTCTCCAGATGCAGGCTCGCCGCCTTGCCGTGCACACCGATGTTCGCCACTCGACCACCGGGACGGATCAGATCAGCCGCGAGCTCAAACGTGTCCGGCACGCCAACCGCCTCGAAGGCCACATCTGCGCCGAGGCCGTCAGTCATCTCCATGACCTTGGCGAGAGCATCCTCGCGCGAGTTGTTGATCGTCTCATCCGCACCGAACCGTGTGGCGCTCTCAAGGCGGCTGTCGGCGAGGTCGATGGCGACGATCCGCCCCGGCGTGTAGAGGCGGGCTGTGAGGATCGCTGCCAGGCCGATCGGGCCGGCGCCGACGATCGCCACCACGTCGCCGGGGGAGACCATGCCGTTGAGCACCCCGACCTCGAAAGAGGTGGGCAGGATGTCCGCGAGGAACAGCACCTGCTCGTCAGTGAGCTGGGCGGGCACCTTGTAGACAGAGTTATCGGCGAACGGGACGCGAGCATATTCGGCCTGCAGCCCGTTGATGAGGTGCCCGAAGATCCAGCCGCCGCCACCCAAGCACTGCCCGTAGCGGCCCTCCTTGCAGAAGCGGCAGCGTCCGCAGGAGCTCACGCAGGACATCAGCACCCGGTCGCCCGGTGCGACGGTGCTGACGCCGGCTCCGACCTCCTGGATGGTGCCGACGGCCTCGTGGCCGAGGATCGTGCCCGCCGTGGTCTCCGGCACGTCTCCCTTGAGGATGTGCAGGTCCGTGCCGCAGATCGTTGACGTGTCGATCCTCACGATCGCATCGGTTGGGTCGATGATCGTCGGGTCATCGACCGTGTCCCAGCCTCGCTCGCCGGGACCGTGATAAACGAGGGCCTTCATCTCGGGTTCCACCTTTGGTCGGTTTGTGTGCAAGAAAGGACGCTCAGCGCAACGGACGCTAGAAGCGGCTCAGGGCCGACGCATCGGGGACTCACACTGTCCCCGTTGCGTGTTTCTACGTGCTCAGGAGCGTGCATGGGTCTCTCCACGCTGGCGCTGTAGCCTGCGCACCTCGGCCAGCAGCCCGCGGTTCTCTATGCGCAGCGCAGCGGTCTGACGGCGCGCGGTCGCCAGCTCCTCGGCGAACGCCGGGAGGATCGCGCGAAGCTGAGCCAGCCGGTCCAGAAGGTGCTCGCGCTCAACCCCACCGGCAGTGATACGCCGACCGCTCAGCAGTCCAACGGCACTCACCGCCAGCTCGGGCGATACGGATGGGATGGCGCTTGTTGCTGGCACTGTTTCGATCCTCCCGGCTTGTGTGTTGATCCGAGGGCCATCTTCGCCCCGCCCGCCACACCGCCGTATCCGCTGCTCCCACCTGGAGCACTCAGTGCTCACTACGGACGATTACCGGGGCCAGCACTGATGACCGGCACCGCTATGGGCATCTACGGTGTGAGCAATGCCTGGTCGCAGCCTTCGCATAACGCGCATCGCCGGAATCCCCGTCGGGGTCAGCCCGTGGTGGCTGGTGATCGTCGCGTTGATCACCTGGTCGCTGGGCGCCTCCTACTTCCCCGAAGTGATACATGGCATCAGCCCCGCCGCGTCCTACGCGCTGGGGCTCTCAAGCGCGCTGCTCTTGTTTGCAAGCATCCTCGCGCACGAGTTCGGCCACGCGATCGTCGCGCGGCGGCACGGCATCGAAGTCGAGGAGATCGACCTGTGGCTGCTCGGCGGCGTCTCGCGTATGCGCGGGGAGGCACACGACCCACGCGACGAGCTGCGCTACGCCCTCGCGGGTCCCGCCGTCACAGCGGTGATCGCCGCCTGCTTCGGCGTGGTGGCGCTGCTGCTGCCGTCCTCGACGCCGGCGGCCATTCGTGCGCTCGTTGACTACCAGGTGTTCGTCAACGGGCTGATTCTCGTCTTCAACCTGCTGCCCGCGTTCCCGCTCGACGGTGGGAGGGTGCTGCGCTCGCTGCTGTGGCGCCGCAGCGGTGATATCGGAAAGTCCACAGACACCGCCGCGAGCGTCGGTCGCGCGTTCGGCTACCTGATGATCGTGCTCGGCGGCCTCGAGTTCCTGGGAGGCGCACCCGAAGGGCTGTGGCTCGCGCTGATCGGCTTCTTCATCGTCATGGCCGCCGGTGCGCAGGCCGTCGGCGCACAGGTCCAGGCGGCCCTCTCTGGCGTGACGGCGGGTGAGCTGATGTCCACGCCGGCCGTGAGCATCCCCGAGCACGCCTCTCTCGCTCACGTCGCCGAGGCATACTTTCGCCCCTACCGTTACAACGCATTTCCCGTCACCGACGAGCAGGGCCACGCGATCGGGCTGGTCAGCATCGCCCAGGTCGAGGCGT
>JBAQGH010000026.1:0-8945 GCA_049287685.1 Solirubrobacteraceae bacterium
GGGCCGCCACGCGGGACGTGCGCTTCGCGGCGGAAGCCGGCCGAGCCGTCGCCGCCGGCGCCTGCCCTCACTTCGATTCGTGCGCGATCGTCCAACATCAAAGCCAAGCCTTTCCCGCCCGCACCACGGGCGGGCTGCTTTAGCTGTTCTCTGAGAGCACGTTCACGACCCTGCCGCGGCGGCCTGTCGTGAACTGCAGTGTGCCCGCGGCGCGCGCGTAAAGCGTGTCGTCTTTGCCGATGCCGACGCCTGTCCCCGGCTTGAAGCGGGTACCGCGCTGGCGCACGATGATCTCTCCGCCGGTGACGGTCTGACCAGCGAACGTCTTGACGCCAAGTCGTTGGGAGTTGGAGTCGCGGCCGTTGCGGCTCGACCCGAGTCCCTTCTTATGAGCCATTGCGGTCCTCCTGCTCCTCACCGCCGCCTGCGGCGGCGGCGGGACTTTGGGAAGTGGAAGTAGCCTTGCCGCCGCGCGAGGGGGCAGCAGGTGTTAGGGGGGTATCGGTGGTGGGCTTGGCGGCCACAGCCTTTGCAGGCGTCGGCTTTGCTGTCTCAGGCTTGGTTGTCTCAGCCTTCGCGGCGGCCGGCTTGGAGGCGGCCTTCGCAGCTGGCTCCTTGGCTGACGCACCCATCGAGATGTTCGTGACCTCGATCCGCGTTAGCTCCTGGCGATGACCGGTGCGGCGCTTGTAGCCGCGCTTTGGCTTGAACTTGAACACGCGCAGCTTCTCGCCACGCTCGTGGGCGAGCACCTTCGCCGTGACCTTGACCTTCTTCAGCGAAGCCGCGTCGAATACCGCGTCCTCGGAGCGATACAGGATCGGCTCGAGCGCCACGCTCGCGCCCGCCTCAGCGGGGAGGCGCTCCACGAGCAGGGTCTGACCCCGCTCGACGCGGTACTGCTTGCCGCCTGTCTTGACGATCGCGTACATGTGCTCCTACTCCGAGGTTGCCGGGGCCTTGGCGGCCGAACGGCGCCGTCCGCCTCTTCGGCCGCGGCGCCGTGGCTTGGATTGTAGGTCATCCTCGCCGCCTGCGTCCGCTGACTCCTGTCCGTCGGCTGGCGAGCCGCTCGCTACCGGCTCCTGCTCGGGCTCCAGCGGAGACTCTTGCGCATCTTGCACAGATCGCGACAGGGCTTCATCGGCCAAAGCCGCCTGTTCCTGCTCGCCCGTTTGCGACTCGCCGGCGCTGGCTCGCGCCACCGGCTTCGAGCGCCTGCGCGGACGTTTGGCCGCGGGACGCGCGGCCGGACGCGGTGCCGGACGAATCACCTCGCCGGACTCGTCGAGCAGCAGTGCATTGGCCGCCGTGCGGCCAACCGTCTCGATCCGCACCATGCGCTTCTCTCCGACGTTGCGTGCGGCACCGGCGATCGAGATGATGTAGCCGTCGAGCTTGGCGACGGCATCGTCCACGTCGTACATGTGCGGCTCGACGATGTCGACGAGCACCTCGTCGCCCTCGCGGAAGGGCAGCGCGCGTTCTTCTACCTCCTCACGCGTACCTTGGAAGGTGATCGCGAAGTGGTCGAGCGCGAGCCCTTCGGAGCCCTCGAAGTGGAACGAGCGTCCTGTCTGGGCCTCCAGCGCGTGCAGCACACGCGAGCCCTGACCGGTGAACTGCGCCGTGACGCGTGGGTTGATCTGTACAAGGAACGCCTCGGCGTCGGGATGCTCGACCACCAGGTCGCGCAACCTGCGCTCGAATTCGATCGCGATCGTTTCCTCCGAGCGGATCACGCCCTCGCCCTCGCAGGTGGGACAGGGACGACTCATGATCTCGCGCACGCCCTCGGTCACGTTCTGGCGGGTCATCTCGACCAGCCCGAGTCGTGAGAGCTCCGCGGTGAACGTCTTGGTGCGGTCCTCGTCAAGTGACTTGCGCAGCGTCTTCATGACCGCGTCGCGATTGCGCGCGCGCGCCATGTCGATGAAGTCGATCACGATGATCCCGCCGATGTCGCGCAAACGCAGCTGGTTGACGACCTCCTCGGCCGCCTCGAGGTTGGTCTTGGTGATCGTGTCCTCCAGGCCCGCTCCCTTGCCGCGCCCGATGAAGCTGCCGGAGTTGACGTCGATCACGGTCAGCGCCTCGGCGTAGTCGATCATCAGGTAGCCGCCGCTCGGCAGATCCACGCGCCGCGACATCACCCCGTCGATCGCCTCGGTCACCTTGTAGGCGTCGAGCAGCGGCTCGGGTCCCTCCCATAGCTCGACGCGCTCGACCAGCTCCGGAGCGGTGCGCGCGAAGAACGACACCAGGCGACGATGCTGCTGCTCGTCGTCGACGATCGCCCGCTCGAAGTGCTCGGAGAAGATGTCGCGCACGACCCTGACCGACAGGTCGGCCTCCTGGAAGACCATCGCTGGCGCCTGCGTGTCCTGCACTCGCTTTATCAACACCTCGTGCAGCTTGTGCAGATAGAGCAGCTCGCGTTCGAAGTCCGCCCGCTGCGCGCCGTGGGCGGCGGTGCGAATGATCGCTCCCCCCTGGCCGATCTCGAGCTTCGCGGTCTGCCGGCGCAGGCGCTCGCGCTCTTTGTCCTCCAAGCGCCGAGATACACCGATGCCCTCGCCCGTTGGGGCGTACACCATGTAGCGCCCGGCGATCGTCAGCTCCATCGACAAACGTGCGCCCTTTGTCTTCAGCGGGTCCTTGACAACCTGCACCACGATCTCCTGCCCTGGCTGGAGCAGCTCTGAGATCTTGCGACCGCCGCCGCGTCCGCGCTTGGGCGCCTCGACTCCCGGGAGCACTATCTCGTCGACGTGCAGGAAGCCGTTCTTCTCAAGGCCTATGTCGACGAACGCGGCCTCCAAGCCGGGCAGCACATTGTCGACCTTGCCCTTGTAGATGTTGCCGACGATCGAACGCCCGCCGCGGCGCTCAATATAGAGCTCAGCTATCCGGTAGCCGGCACCTGGGCGGGCACCTGAGCGCTTTGAGGAGCGCCCGGCGGGACGTGAGGCGCCGGGCGTTCCGGCTGCCTCCAAGAGCGCGACGCGCGTCTCCGCGCGATCGACGCTGACAAGCACTTGCTTTCTCAATTTGATCCAGTCTTTCGAGATCTGTAATGGGTGGGACGGGCGGGCTTTTGATTCCCGAGGCCCGTGGTATCGCCGAATCCCATGCAGGCGGGCGCCGAACCTTGGCGGTCTCTGGCGCGGCCTTGGCTGGTTGGTGGGGAGTCTCGGCTGACATCTTCTCTAGTGGCGGACAACGCGGCCCTTCAGCGCCTGGGAGGCGCGTCCCTGGACGTAGATCGATTGCAGCAGACCCACTGCCAGAAGGGTTGTGATGACCGACGATCCGCCATAGCTCATTAGAGGCAACGTGACGCCGGTGATCGGCATTATCCCTACTGCCATGCCAACGTTCACGAAGACCTGGAACATCAGCATAGCCAGGACCCCGGCGGCGACCAGCGAGCCGAACAGGTCCTTGGACATCGTGAGGATCCGCAGGGTGCGCCAGATCAGCAGCGCATACAGGGAGAGCACGAGCGCCGCTCCGACGAATCCGTACTGCTCGCCGACCGCGGCGAAGACGAAATCGGTTTCGTCCTCGGGCACATATTTGCCTTCGATCTGGGTCGATTCGCCGCCGCGGCCCGTCTTCTGGCCTGAGCCGATCGCGACCTTCGACTGCAACTGCTGGTAGGCCCCTTCGCCGGTGCTGCCCGAGGGATTCAAAAAGACGGTCAGGCGTTCTTCCTGGTAGGGCTTGAGCACGTGCACGCCGATCGCGGGCGCAGCCACCAGCACGATCGTGCCCGAGACGACGACCAGCGCGACCAGTCCCGCCAACTGCCGCCACGAGGTTCCCGCCACGAACAACAGCATGAACGCGATCGCCATGTACACGAGCCCCGAGCCGAGGTCCGGCTGGAGGATCACCAGCATCGCGGGCACGAGCGCCACGAGCAACACGCGCGCGGTCGTATCGAGCTCGCGCAGCCGCCGCGAGCGGCCCACTACAAACGCCGACAGCGCAACGATCAGCAGCACCTTGCCGAGCTCTGAGGCCTGAAATGAGAACAGCGGGAAGCTGATCGCGCGCGTCGAGTGCACCGAGCCCTTGATTTCACGACCGAGCGCCAGCACCGCGAGGATGCTCAAGATCAGTGCGCCGTAGATTGGGTACATCAGGTGCCGCAGACGGGCGTAGTCGACGCGTGAGAGAGCCACCATCAGCGCCAGCCCCACCGCCAGGTAGATCGCCTGGCGCTCTACGTAGTAATGGGGATTGCCCGGAATCAGCTTGCGCGTCGCGACCCGCAACGTCAAGACCGAACAGATCCCAAGGCCGACCGTGGCAAGCGTCAGCAGGGGGTCCAGCGGCAGTCGCAGCCCTCCGCCCGAGGATGCGGATGGCGCCTCAGTCGGATGGATCGGGCTGAGCGATGACGTGGAAACGCTCGCGCTCACTTGTCTGGATTTGAGCCGGAGACGAGCGTCAGCGACTTGTCGAACCACTTGGAGGCGATCAGGCGCGCGATCGGCGCGGCCGCTTCGTCGCCGAAGCCGCCCTGTTCGACAGTCGCCGCGATCACGATCGGACGCTTTGGATCGGGTATGAAGCACATGTACCAAGCCTGTTCGACCTGACCGGCGCGTTCGGCTGTGCCCGTCTTGCCGTATACCGGGTGTTCTGCCTGGTTCCAGCCTGCCCACACATCGGCCGAGGTACCCCCCGGCTCGAACGTGGCATCGTGGATGCCTTCCATCACATCATTCAAGTCCGAGTCATTGAGATGGACGTGGCGGATTGGGGCCGCTGGCAGAGTCTGCAGGAGACCGCCATTGGAATTGTCGATCTCAAGGCCCAGGTGGGGCCGTACGACTGTGCCTTCCCCGCCGTTCATGTAAGCGCTGGCCAGAGTCGAGTAGGCGACCGCCATCTGTAGCGGCGAGGTCAGCAGTTCGCCCTGCCCCACCGCCAAGTGCATGTCGTCGCCGATCGTCCACGGGCCGATTTCCGAGACGATGTGGCAGACGTTCGCCGCGTCCTTGGGATTACTGTGTTCGCAGCGTTCCTGCAACTTGTTCTGCTCAGCGCGCCAGGCGGCGTCGGGCACCGTCCCTTCGATCTCGTTCGGCAAATCCACATGCGTTTCTTTGCCGATTCCGAGCTCCTTGGCCATGTTCTGGATCACGTCGCCGTGGCTGTTTGCGTACTCGCCTACCGTGAAGAAATAAGTGTCCGAGGAAACCGTGAGCGCTTGGACCAGCGGCAACGCGCCGTAGTCGTTTTTGCCGGAGTTGCAAAACTGCTCGGCGCCCACGGTAATGCAGGAGCCGCCTCCCAGCGGCTCCTGCGGATCGATCACACCCGCTTCGAGCGCCCCCATCGCGGTAATCGGCTTGAAAGTCGAGCCGGTCGGATACTGACCTTCAACGGCCCGGTTGAGCAGCGGCGCGCGCGGGTCGGGGCCTTCGTTTTCGCCACTGCCGTTGAGCTGGTCGAATTCGCTTTGGGTCATCGGTTTGGCAAAGCGATTGGGGTCATAGCTCGGATATGAGCCGGTCGCATAGATTTCTCCGTTGAGCGGGTTCATCGCCACGAACGCTGCCCCAGAGCCCGGGTTGCCTTTGCCCTGAGCAAGCGCGACTCCGTCTCGCAGCGCCTTTTCACCCACCTGCTGGAGCCCCAGGTCAATCGTCAGCTTGAGGTCATGGCCGGCCTTCGGCTCGATGACCGGCAGCTTGGTCGGCTCCGGCTGACCTTCGGCATCGACCTGCACGAGCCGCTCTCCCGGCGTTCCGCGCAGATAGCGGTCGTAGTAGTACTCGAGGCCCGATTGCCCGACGACGGTGCCCTTGGCGACGCCCTTGAAGGCGGGGAATTCCAGCTCCTTTTCGCTGACCGAGCCGACATGACCGAGCGTCTGCGCGGCCAATTCGCGATACGGATAGCTTCTGATCGAGACGGGTTCCTGCTTTACGCCCGGGAAGTCGTTCTGGCGCTCGGCGAGCACTGTCAACGCGGCCAGTCCCGCATCGGTCTTGATCGTCACCGGCGCATACGGGAGCTGTGTTATGCCCGCGATCACGCGTTCGTCGATCAACCTCGGGCTGAGACCGATCACTGGCGCCAGCCGCCGAAACAGCTCGCGAGTCTGGTTGGCCGAGACCGGCAGCGCGGGAATCGGGACTCTGCGCAGATGATTCGCGCGAGCGAGCGCGTGCAGCTCGACCAGCTGCGCATGGTCGGCGTGCCTGTGCCCGTGCCTGCCCTCGCTCTCGTAAGCGTTGAGATTGTCCTCATAGGCCTTCAAGCGTTCACCGGCCGCCACGTATTCTTTGTCGGCTTCCGCCAGGTGGGTCTGATATTCGGCCGCCTCTTCCTTGACCGACTCGGGTAGCGAGCTCGGCAGTATCTGGACGGCGTTGCTGACTTCGCTCGTCACAAGCGGCTGCCCTTCTCGGGCGAGAATCTCCCCGCGTGGCGCGGATATCGAAAGCGGGCGCTGGTCGTTGGCCTGAGCCTGCTGGACGTACTGTTCGCCGCTGAGCACCTGTAGGTACCACAGGCGAAAGAAGATGATCCCGAACATGACGAGCGCGATGCTGCCGAGGATTGCCACGCGCAATGCAAGCGAAGGCGATGAAGGCCCACCCACCCCGCGCGGATCGCTCGGTCGCAGCTGCTCGATCGTGCTCACCTGGCGCCTCCCCTGCCCTGTGAGAGCGGGCTGAGACCACCAGTCGTGTAGGCGCGGCGGCGGCGACGGCGTGGATCGTCGGGCAGGGCGCCGACCAGGCAGCGGCGCACCAGCGCCCACATCGGCAACGCCACGACCGTGTCGAGCAGGACGCCGACCACGATCTCACGCAGCAGCTCGAGGCTCACCGGCGCGTCCACGCCAAGCAAGAACTCGATCACCGAGTAGCCGACCATCGCGGCGCTCGCCGCGGCCGCTCCGACGAACAGCGGCGTGAGCGCCGCCTGTGGATCGCGCAGCTCGCGCAAGCGACCGGTCCAGTAGCCGATGATCGTGAACGTGAGCGAAGTAACGCCAAGCGTCTGCATCAATGCCAGGTCGACCAGCAGCCCAACACAGAAGCCGGCGACCGCGCCCACCGTGGAGCCACACAACAGCCCGACGAACGCCACCAGTAGCGGTGTCAGATCAATGCTTACACCGAACACCGGGATCTCGGAGACGACGCTGATCTGGACGAAGACAACGATCACCGCCAGCACCGCTACGCGCCACAGCAGTGAGCCCGGAAGCCAGGCCGCGCCGCTCTCGCCAGCTGCGCGCCGCGTACTTGTGATCGATGTGGCTCCCCGTCTGCCGGCTGGCGGCGCGCTCATCAGCCCCCTCCTTCCGTTTGCGCTACCTGGCCGCTCTGAGATTCTTCTTCTGGACTGAGCTGATGGGTTGGCGTCAGGCTGGCGGCGGCATTGCTGAGAGAGGCTGCCTGCGAGCCGGAGGAGTAAGTCAGCACCTGCACGAATTCAAGGCTGCGCAGGTCGGCCAGCGGGCTCACGCCAACCGACTTGAAGCCTCCCTGTTCGTTGACGGAGGTGACTTGGCCGATCGGGATCCCCTTCGGGTAGAGCGAAATACCGGGGCTAGCCACGGTGCCCGAGGTCACCACGTAGTCACCTGGCACCGGTGTGGCGGCCGAGGACTTATAGATCTGCATCAACAGACGCCCCGGTTCGCCGACTTGCGGTTGTACCAAGCCCACTGCTCCAGTTGCGCTGATCTTGGCCGTCACTTCGACCGCGCTGTCGGTGATCAAGCTCACCTGGGCGGCGTCTGGGACGACCTCGGTCACCTTGCCGACAAGCGCTTCGTCGGCGATCACTGGGTCGTTGACACGCACTCCTGAGGAGGAGCCTCGGTCGATCGTGATGATCGAATACCAGATGTTGGGCGACTGATAGACGACGGTAGCTGTGACCGGGTTGTAGTCGGCGATGCTGAGCTCGTGGTCGAGATGGTAGAGCTTGAGCAGTTCCCGATAGGAGTGTTCGTTTTCCTGGTTGGCCGTGTACTGCGTGCGCAGCTTGTCAAGCTGTTTGCGCAGTTCGGCATTCTGGCTCTTGGCTTTCAGGGTGCTGCCAAACCAGCCAAATAGATCCCGAACGGGCTTCAGCGCCTTGTTGGCGCCATCCTGAATCGGCGAGACAACGGTCAGGAAGCCGCGCTGCACAGAGTGCAGACCGCCGCTTGGAGCCTCGCCGAAGTAGGCGGTCAGCAGTATCAGGGAGAGCACGACGAGCAGTGCGAGCACCGCACGTCTGCGCCGAACCGTCTTCTCATACACGAATTGGGACCTTCCGAAGCGTTCATAGGAAAGAGTACCCGCGTGTCGTGCGGGTAGCGGCAGACACACAGCGACGCCGGCGAAGCCGATCGAGGCCGTCGTGCGACACACCACAGACAGCGAGCCGCTGGCGGCTTGAGGGTTCGCTCATCGACGGCGACGGCTGCGCGAGTTGCGGTTGGAACGGTGGATCGCCTCGAACTCCTCGAGCGAGCGCCCCGACCCGACCGCCACGCACGTCAGTGGCGACTCCGCCAGGTGCGCGGGCATCTGTGTCTCCTCACGCAAGCGCTGATCGAGCCCTTGTAGCAGCGCGCCACCCCCGGCGAGCATGATCCCGCGATCCATGATGTCCGAGGCGAGCTCGGGCGGGGTGCGGTCGAGTGTCTCCTTAACCGCCTCGATGATCTGTGAGAGCGGCTCCTCGAGCGCCTGGCGGATCTCCTCGCTGGTGAGCACGACGGTCTTGGGCAGGCCCGCCACCATGTCCCGCCCGCGAATCTCCGCCTGAAGCTCCTCCTCCATCACACAGGCCGAGCCGATCTCGAGCTTTAGCTCCTCGGCTGTCTGCTGGCCGATCAAGAGCTTGTACTCCTTCTTGGCGTAGTTGATGATCGCCTCGTCCATCTCGTCGCCGCCGACGCGGATCGACTCTGACAC
>JBAQGH010000027.1:0-25484 GCA_049287685.1 Solirubrobacteraceae bacterium
GCGGTAGCGGCAGCACGCTGGCCAGTCCACGCAGCAAAGCCACGTGGGCTCGGCAGGCTGGGCAATCGCGACAGTGAGCCACGGCCAGGGCGTGGCGCTCGCCGTCGAGGTCGAGAATGCCGAAAGCGTAGGCGCGCATCAACGAGGACTGCTGCTCACACCAGCCGCCGGCCTTTATCGTCTCCAGCAGTTCTCCGACCTTGCCGGCGACGCCCGGCCTTCCGGTGCCGGCGCCCTCCATCAGCTTGCGCATGCGCGCCTCGCTGAGGCCCATACGCTCTGCGGCCTCTGCCCGCGAGAGGCCCTGCAAGTAGCAGAGCGAGGCGGCTTCGCACTCGCGGGCGGAGAGGCGCGAGCGCAAAGCCTCGAAGACATGGCGCAGGCGCGCACGATCGTCGAGCTCTGAGGCGAGGTCTGTGCGAGCGGCGTCGAATCCCGACGGGTACGAACCAATTTCCCCCATCCCCACAACCCCGGCACGACCGGCGGCGCGGTGCTCGTCGATCGCGCGACGAAAGGTCACGAGCACGAGCCAAGCCGAAGGGTTCTCAACCTGCTCGCCTTCCAGCACAGTCGCGTAGAGGCCGTGCCAAGCCTGGGCGTAGGAGGCCTCCAGATCGGCCGGGTCGAGCGCGATGCCCTTGGCGCGCAGCTGTCCGCGCACGATCGTCAGCACCTTTGCGCGCAGGCCGGCGAAGTCCTTGCGCAGCAGACGTTCAGCCCGATAGCGGCTCAGGCGCGACTCCCCTTGCCGGGGGGCAGGCGGGCTCATACGCCGCGCCGCCTGGGATCGCGCTCGGCGCCCAACGGCCCACGCTCGATGCGAAGATCACGAATCGTGCGGATCATCCAACGAGATCCATCGGATATATGCGCGCAAGGACGCAGTCCGTGGATAGGCTCTCGACCAATCTCCGGTTTGGCGCCACAGCGCACCTCACCCGACCTTCGACCATCCTCCTCACTCATCGCCGAGCCAGCCCCATCCAATTTGCCGCCTTCGCCGCCCGCGCGTGCCGAGATCCTGGGCATACCGTTGGCGATCTCCGACTACGACGAGGTCATCGCGTGGATGGACGCGATGGTCGCCGCGGATGCGCGCGGCTGGCTAACGGCGGCGGCGGTCAACCTGGTCATGTCCGCCAACGACGACCCGACCACGATGCGAGCGGTGCTAGGCGCGACGCTGGCCGTGCCCGATGGCCAGCCCTTGGTTTGGGCACTGCGCCTGCTCGGCCATGCGCGCTCAACACGCGTATACGGCCCCGACCTGATGGCCCACTATTGCGCACACGCGGCAGACAACGGTACGCCGATCTACCTGTACGGCGGACGCTCCGAGCAGGCGCTGGAGCTGCTCACCAAACGCCTACGCGAACGCTTTCCTGGATTGCGCATCGCCGGGGGCTGGTCACCGCCGTTTCGTCCCTTGACAGCCGAGGAGCAGACGCAAGTGGTCGAGCGGATCGACGGCTCGGGCGCGCAGGTCGTGTGGATCGGCACCGGCCAGCCAAAGCAGGAGCTGTGGATGAGCGAGATGCGCCCGCTCCTGGCCGCTCCCTTGCTCGTGGGCGTGGGCGCCGCGTTCGACTTCCACGCCGGCATCGTCTCCCAAGCTCCCGGCTGGATGCAGCGCAATGGGCTGGAGTGGCTGTACCGGCTGACGCGCGAGCCGGGACGACTGTGGCGCCGCTACTTGACACAGAACCCGCGCTTCGTGGTGGGCTTCGCCCGGCAGTGGACATACGAGCGTCGCCGGAGCTGAGAGCCCGGAGGGCTTGTATGCGTCATTTCGTACGTGTCACCAAACACCCCCCTTTGCCTGACACTTACGAAATGACTGCTCCCTCGCGCGCAGGCGACCCAAGATGAAGCTCCACACCCGCCCTCACGGTGGAGGGCCGCACTCGCGCCGATAACCTCTGCGCTGCCCATGCCAGCCCCAAACACAACTGCCGACGTCTCGGTTATCGGTCTCGGACGCGTCGGTCTGCCGCTGGCGCTGTCGTTTGCCGACCGCGGCCTGAGCGTGATCGGGATCGACAACGATCCAGCACGGCTGGGATCGCTGCGCGCGGGCACGATGCCCTTCGAGGAGTCAGGCGCACAGGAGCTGCTCGACCGGGTGAGCGCGAGCACCCTAAAGGGCACCCCCCATAGCGGGGGGCAGGCAGGCGGGCGCCTGACGCTGTCCGAGCGCGTGGTCGACGCCGCCGCCGCCAAGCACATCGTGATCACGCTCGGCACCCCCTCGTTCTCGCACATCGAGATCGACATGCGCGACATCCGCTCCGCGCTCGACGACCTGCTCGGCGCGCTGGAACCTGGGCACGCGCTGACGCTTCGCTCTACCGTGGCGCCCGGCACGACCGAGTTCGTCGCGGGCTATCTGGCCAAGCACCGTGGCTTTCAGGTCGGTGAGGACGTGTACGTGGCGCACGCCCCTGAGCGGATCGCGGCAGGACGCTTCTTGGAGGAGATCGACTCGCTGCCGTGCATCGTCGGCGGCGTGGGCGCACACTCGGGCGAGGTGGTCGCCGAGCTGTTTAGCGTGTTCGACGCAGCGATCGTGCAAACCACCCCCGTGCAAGCGGAGCTGGCAAAGATCTGGGCGAACATCTTGCGCTACACGCTGTTTGCGCTGCCCAACCTGCTGATGATGGACTGCGAGCGCTACGGCGCGAACGTGTTCGAGGTGATCGACCTCGTCAACCGCGACTATCCGCGCGGCGGCCTGGCCCAGCCGGGGCTGACCGCCGGGACTTGCCTGCGCAAGGACTTCGCTTTCTCCGAGGAGCGCTCCAACGCGCCCGGGATGCTGCTGGCCGTCTCACGCGTGAACGAGTCGGTGCCGCTGTTCTTGGTGGAAGGGATCAAACGCAGACTCGGCCCAAACAGCGAGCACACCGCCGGCACGAGCCGGGGAGCGCCGGAGACGAGCCTGGGAGTCTTGGCGGGACGCAAGGTGGCGGTGCTCGGCCTGGCTTTCAAGGCTGACACCGACGACGAGCGCGACTCGCTCGCGCACAAGCTGATCCGGCTCCTGGAGCGCGAGCTGGCCGATGTCGTCGCGCACGATCCGCACGTACCGACTCCGACCGTGTCCTTCGAGGAGGCTGTACAGAATGTCGATGTGGTGGTAATCGCGGCGAATCACCACGAGTTCCGCGAACCATCGGCGCTGGCCACGATCGCCGCGCGCGCGAACGCGGATTGCCTGGTCGTGGATCCCTGGAACTGCTGGGGCGCCGGCCAGGTGTTCGCCTACGTGAGCGAGCTGGCCGTCTTGGGGACGGCGCAAGCATGAGTAAAAAAAGCACATGCCCCCCGCGCGCACGGGGGGGTTTCCCGATTTACGCACATACAACCTTGCTCGCCGTCGCGATCCGCGTGCACACCGCGCCGTTCGTCGGCGTCGAGACGACGCGATGACCCGCGTGCTCGTCACCGGCGGCGCCGGCACGATCGGCGCGGCGGTCGTCAGACGGCTTTTGGCCGACCCGGCATACGACGTGCGCGTCTCAGACCAGCGCCCGGCGCCGCAGTGGATGCGCGAGGGCTGCGAGGTGCACACCGGCGACCTGCGCCAGCTGGAGCAGGCGCGCGCGGCGATGGACGGCTGCCCGCTCGTGATCCACCTCGCCGCGATCGTCGGCGGCATCGGCAACTTCCACAAGCTGCCTCACACGCTCACCGAGGTCAACAACGGCCTCTACAACGCCGTCTACCGAGCCGCGCTGGACCACGAAGTCGAGCGCTTCACCTACGTGTCATCCTCGATGGTTTTCGAGCGCGCCACCGAGTTTCCGACGACCGAGGCGCACCTGCCCGACTGCCCCACGCCGCAGTCCGCCTACGGCTTCTCAAAGCTCACGGGCGAGGTCTACGCGCACGCGGCTCACGCTGAGCACGGCCTGCCCTTCACGATCTGCCGGCCCTTCAACGCCTACGGCCCCGGCGAGATGCCAGAGGACGAGCCGGGCATCGCGCACATGGTGCCCGACCTGATCAAGAAGGTGCTCTCAGGCCAGCACCCGCTCGAGATCTTCGGCTCCGGCGAGCAGACGCGCACGCTCACCCACATCGATGACATCGCCGACGGCGTCGTCACGGCGATGTCATCGCCCGCCGGCCTGAACGAGGATTTCAACATCTCCGCCTCGCGCGAGCTGACCGTCGCCGAGACGGCGCGCATCGTCTGGGCGACATGCGGCGAGGACCCGAAGAAGTTCGAGCTGAAGCACCTGCCGACGTTCGAGGTGGACGTGCCACGGCGCTGGCCCTCGGTGGAGAAGGCCAAAGAGCTGCTGGGGTGGGAAGCGAAAATCGGCGTGGAGCAGGGCATCGCCGCGACTGTGCGCTGGCTACGCCAGCTCACTCCGGCAAATATCGCCTGACTTCCCAAGACAGCTGTGTGCAGACAGTCCAGGCCTAGAGCGACGGCGCCGAGACGCTCTCCGGCGCGACCGTCTGACGGCGAGGCCAGATAGGGTCCCCGCCATGAACAACAAACGCTCCGCGCTCGTCACCGGGATCACCGGCCAAGACGGGTCCTACCTCGCCGAGCTCCTGCTCGAGCACGGCTACGACGTGCACGGGATGGTGCGCCGCGCCTCCACCGAGAAGTTCGACCGTATCGAGCACATCCGCGATCGCATCACCCTGCACCAGGGCGATCTGCTCGACCAGCGCTCGCTCGTGGACGCGATGCGAGCCGCCAAACCGGCTGAGATCTACAACCTCGCCGCGATGTCCTTCGTCGCCGTGTCGTGGATACAGCCGACGCTCACCGCAGAGTTCACCGGCACCGGCGTGACGCGCATGCTCGAGGCGATGCGCGAAGTCTGCCCAGAGGCGCGCTTCTACCAGGCCTCCTCCAGCGAGATGTTCGGCAAGGTCTTGGAGGTCCCGCAAACCGAGACGACACCCTTCTACCCGCGCTCCCCATATGGGGTCGCCAAGGCATATGGCCACTTCATCACGGTCAACTACCGCGAGTCCTATGACCTGCACGCTACCTCGGGGATACTCTTCAACCACGAGAGTCCGCGCCGCGGCCTGGAGTTCGTGACGCGCAAGATCACCTGGCACGCCGCCGCGATCAAGCACGGCCTGGCCAAGGAGATCCGCCTGGGCAACCTCGACGCCGAGCGCGACTGGGGCTATGCCAAGGACTACGTCGAGGCGATGTGGTTGATGCTGCAGCGCGATCAGCCAGAGGACTATGTGATCGCCACAGGCGAGTCGCACTCGGTGCGCGAGTGCTGCGAGGTGGCCTTCGACGAGGCCGGCCTCGGCGACTTCGAGCAGTACGTCACGATCGATTCCGCGTTCGTGCGCCCGGCCGAGGTGGACCACCTGATCGGCACTCCCGCCAAGGCCGAGCGCGATCTCGGTTGGAAGCCACATACGACCTTCGAGCAGCTGATCCGCCTGATGACGCGTGCCGACATAGAGCTGCTCGGCAGCTGAGCGCCGGTCATCAGGGTGAGCGCACCAGCACGATCGCAGCCAAGCCAGGGATCGTCGGGACGGCCATGAACGTCCCCCTGTTCGACACCTCGACGGCGCTGGAGCCACTGCGCGAGGAGCTGCGCACGGCGGTCGCGCGGGTGCTCGACTCCGAGCGCTACATCCTCGGACCGGAAGTGCAAGCGTTCGAGCAGGAGTTCGCGGCTTACTGCGGCGCAGGCCATGCGATAGGCGTGGCCAACGGCACCGAGGCAATCACGATCGCCCTGCGCGCGATGGGAGTGGGACCGGGCGACGAGGTGCTGGTGCCCTCGTTCACTTTCTACGCCTCGGTGGAGGCGATCGCGCCCACAGGCGCAAGGCCGGTCTTCTGCGACGTGGACCCGCAGACGTTCTGCATCAACGCCGAAACCGTTGCCGAGGCGCTCACCCCACACACGAAGGCCGTGATCGCGGTGCACCTGTTCGGCAACCTGGCGCCGGTCGCCGAGATCGAAGCGTTGGGCGTGCCGGTGCTCGAGGATGCGGCGCAAGCCGCCGGCTCGACCGGTACGCACGGACACGCGTCCAGTCATTCGAGCGCACACAATCATCCCGACGCCCACAGTCATGGCGCCGCCCACAGCCACTCCGGCACACACGTCCGTCCCGGTGCGCTCGGCAGGGCGGGCACGTTCTCGTTCTTCCCCTCTAAGAATCTGGGCTGTTTCGGCGACGGAGGCATGATCGTCACCAACGACGCGCGCCTCGCAGACGAAGCGCGCGTGCTTCGCTTTCACGGCTCGCGCGACAAGGTTTCCTACGAGCTGCTCGGCTACAACTCGCGCTTGGACGAGCTGCAGGCGGCGATCCTGCGTGTGCAGCTTCCCCACCTCGACGCCTGGTCGGATGGGCGTCGTCGTGCCGCCGCTCACTACGCACAAGCTGGGCTCGGCGAGCTCGTCACGCTGCCGCGCCCGACGCTCGGCTCGGCTCCTGCATGGCATCTCTATGTCGTGCGTCACCGCGAAGCAGATCGTCTCGCGACCACGCTAACGCAGGACGGCATCGGCTGCCGCGCCTACTACCGTACCCCCGTACACGAGCAGCCCGCGATGCGGGCCTGGGGCGATAGCCTGGAGCTGCCCGGCACCGACGAGGCGGCACGAACGCATCTTGCGATCCCGATCAGCCCGGTGCTTTCAGACGAGCAGGTCGAGCAGGTCGTGACCGCTGTGCGTGCGGCCGGCTAGCGCGTAAAGGGGCGCAGACCACGACAATGGCCACCGTGACCAGCGATGTCGAGAAACCGAAATCGCGCGCGAGCTCGCTCGTCGAGCTTGTGCTGGTCATCGCGGTGGCGGTGGGCCTTGCGCTGTTGATCCAGGCGTTCGTCGTCAAGCCCTACCGGATTCCCAGCAGCTCGATGGAACCGACTTTGATCGTCGGCCAGCGCGTACTGGTCAACCGCGTCGCGATGGACTTCAGCGACCCGCATGTCGGCGGGATCTACGTGTTTCACCCACCCAAGGACGCCGAAGAACAACTGTGCGGGTCGCACCCACACGCGGTCACACCCGGCGGCGCGGCCTGCTCGGAAGCCGAGCCCCAAGAGGCGAGCGTCAACTTCATCAAGCGCCTCATCGCCGGCCCGGGCGACGAGATCTACATCAAGGACGGGCACGTATTCCGCGAGGCCGCCGGCGCGAGCCACTTCGTGGCCGAGAAAGACTCCTACATCGCGCCTTGCGAAGAAAACTCTGAGTGCAACTTCCCCACCCCGATCAAGATCCCGCCGGGTCACTGGTTCATGATGGGCGACAACCGCGGCGAATCCGACGACAGCCGTTTCTGGGGTCCGGTGCCGACGGGCTGGATCATCGGACAGGCGATCGTCACCTACTGGCCACTCGACCGGATCGGGATCCTTTGACGGTTCTCAGGCAGCCACTCAGCGCCAGCGCTCGAGCAGGTCCTGCTCGCCCACTTCGCGCACCACGCGCGCGGGCACGCCCATCGCCACCGCACGGGCCGGCACGTCGCGTGTGACGACGGCGCCGGCGGCGATGAACGCCTCTTCGCCGATCTCGACGCCGGGTGTGAGCATCGTGCCGCCGCCGACGCGGCAAGCACGTCGCAGCGTCGCGCCGCGCAGCGGGGTCTCCCCACCGTGACGAGCCATCGTGTCATCGTTCGTCGTGGTCGCTCCGGGCCCGACGAAGACGTCGTCCTCGATCTCCGTGAAGGCCGTCAGATAAACGCTCGTCTGCACTTTCACACGTGCCCCTACGACCACGTCGTTGTCGACCACGCTGCCGCGCCCGATCACCGAGCCTTGACCGATGCGCGTACGCTCGCGTACGTAGGACTGGTCACCGAGGATCGCTTCGTCGGCCACGCTCGCACCCGCGAACAAGACGGCACCGGAGCAGACCGTCACGCGCGCGCCGATCTCGAGCGCGCCCACCTCACCAAGCGCTGAGGAGCCACGCGCCAGGCGCGGGCGCTTGCCCAAGACAGCGTGATCCTCGATCAAGCAGCCGTCGCCGATGACGGTACCGTCGTGTACGACGACGTGCGCGCCAAATGTGACGCCCTCGCCGATCCGCACGTTCTCACCGAGCACAAGGCCGGGGGCGCGGCCACTCATCGGACTTCCTCGAGTTGCCCAAGTCTCAGCCCGGAGATGGCCAACCTCGCGCTCACAGCCGCACCACGTTGCTTGCCTGGCTCCCGCGTGTCACGCCACGGAGGTCTACCACGATCGGCGCGCGCTGGACGAGCAGCTCGTAGTCCACACCCGGATGCGTGGTCACAATCAGCGCGAGGTCGGCGCCATCCAGCGCCTGCTCCGCCGCTACGCTCGTAAGCGCCAGCTCGGGGATGCTCGGTACGTAGGCGTCGTGGTAGCAGAGCTCGGCGCCGAGCTCGCGCAACAGCTCCAAGATCTTCAGGGCCGGCGACTCGCGCACGTCGCCGACGCCCGACTTGTAGCTGACGCCGAACACCGCGATGCTCGAGCCCTTCACCGCCAGGCCCGCGTCGTTGAGGGCGCGCTGTACCAACGCCGCGCAGTGGTAGGGCATCTGCTGGTTGACCTTGCCCGCGAGCTCGATGAACTCGGTGCTCATGTCGAACTCGCGTGCGCGCCAGCTCAAATAGAAGGGATCGACCGGCAGGCAGTGGCCACCCATCCCCGGCCCCGGCTCGAAGCGCATGAAACCATACGGCTTGCTGGCCGCGGCCTCCACCACCTCCCAGATGTCGATCCCCATGCGGTCGGTGAGCATCGCCAACTCGTTCACCAGCGCGATGTTGACCGAGCGGAAGATGTTCTCCAGCAGCTTGCACAGCTCCGCCGCCTCGGGGCTCGACACGCGTACAACCTCGTCGCACACCAGCTCGTACAGCGCCTGTGCGCGGTCCGCGCAGACCGGCGTCAGGCCGCCCAGCACCTTCGGCGTGGTGCGCAGCGTGAAATCGGTCCGACCGGGATCCACCCGCTCGGGGGAGAAGGCCAAGTGGAAGTCCTCGCCGGCCGTAAGCCCAGACTCTTCCAGTAGCGGCGCCACCCGCTCGCGCGTGGTCCCGGGATATGTGGTCGACTCGAGCACGACCAGTTGACCCGCCTTCAGTACGCGCGCCAGCTCGCGCATGCTCTCCACCAAGGGGCCGAGATCCGGCTCGCGATTGACGCTCAGCGGCGTGGGCACACATACGAGCACCGCCTGCGCTCGCGCCAGCTCCTCGTAGCTGCCCGACGCGGAGATCCGGCTGAGCACCGCCGCCAGACGCTCGGAGGGGATATCGCCGATATATGACTGTCCCGCTGCGATCGCCTCGATCTTGCGCGGATCGAGGTCGACCGCGACCACGTCGGACCCCTGCTCGGCGAAGGCCACCGCGAGCGGCAGCCCGACATAGCCAAGCCCGATTATGCCGACGGTCGTCATCTGCTTGGCAGTCTAAGCGCCGATCCCGATGGCCGGCCATTGCGCGGCGACGATCGGCACTGCCGCGGGATCCTTCTACACGCGCCCGGCAACAGCTTGCAGCTCGCGCAGGTCGGCGTCGACCATGCGCTCCACCAGCTGCTTGAAGCTGAGCCGCGGCTGCCAGCCGAGCTGCTCGTGCGCCTTGCTCGGATCCCCCACGCTCGCAGTGCGCTCGGGGGGGCGCACGAGCTTCGGGTCCACACGCACGTAGCGCTCTGCCTCCAAGCCCACATAGGCGAACGCCATCTCGGTGAGCTCTGCCACAGTGTGGCCCACTCCGCTGGCAAGCACATAGTCCTCTGGCTGCTCCTGCTGCAGCATCAGCCAGGCCCCGTACATCACGTCCCCGGCAAAAGACCAGTCGCGCACGGCGCTCAGCTCCCCAAGCCTTACCTCCTCGGCAAGCCCCAGCTTGATCTGCGCCGCGGCGCGCGTCACGGTACGCGTCACGAAGCGCGGCGGTCGTCGCTCGGACTCGTGGTTGAAGACGATCCCCGAGCACGCGTACAGGCCGTCGTGCGCGCGCATCGCCCCCACCAGCTGGTGTGAGGCAAGCTTGCCGATCGCGTACGGCGAGATCGGCCTGCAAGGCGTGCTCTCGTCCTGCGGGCTCTCGCGCACATCGCCGAATATCGCGCCCGAGGCCGCCACCCAGACACGCGCCCGCGGGTCGCTGTCGCGCACCGCCTCGAGCAGCACCGCGGTCGAGCCGACGATCGCGCGCATCGTGTCCGCTGGCTTTTCCCAGGAGACTGGGATGAACGAGGGCGAGGCCAGGTGATACAGCTCGTGCGGCCGGCCCTGCTCGATCGCCGCCCGCAGCGACGTGGGGTCGAACAGATCGCCGCTCAGCAGCGCCAGGCGCTCACGTAGGTGCTCGGAGCAGCCGAGCGAGCGCTCACGCGGGTCGCCGTGCACGAAGCCGGTCACCTCATAACCCTTTTCCAGCAGCAGCTCCGCCAGGAACGAGCCGTCCTGGCCGCTGATGCCGGTGATCAGCGCGCGTCTTGGATGTGTGTCCACGCCGGGAGCTTACGGTCTCGCGCGCTGAGGCTCACCTAGGCGAGTCGATCCGGGCTCGACGGGGGAGCGGGCGAGTCCGCGGGCGTGGACGGGTCTGCGTATACAGCGAGCGGGTCGAGTCGTGGGCCCGCCTCGCGGGCGCGCAAGTCGAAGTAGAGGACTGCAAACGTAAGCGCTCCGAAGGAGGCGATAATCGTGTACACGACGATTCCGATCAACATCGCGGCGATGTCTGTGCCGTGGCCGCCGCCTATCAAGGCACCGGCTGTCAAGCCGATCAGGAAGGTAAGGAATCCGATCGCCAGCATCACTCGGAAGATGTGCCAGTAGTGACCAGCCGTGAGCTGGGCACTGCGGCGCAGCGCCGGTAGCCAGCCCTCGTGGTCCACGGCCGCCGTCTGCGCGACCACCGACCAGCGCAGGCCGAGGATGATTCCGGGGACGATCAAGGCGATGAAACCCAGGCCGATCAGGATGCTGGCGACGATCTCAGCGGCGGCGACCACAGCCAGCACGCGTAGACCTAACAGGGCAACGGGGCCGATCCGTGGCCTGCGGCCCTCGCCGATCTCGATCACAGCGTGGACGTGCAATGCGGAGATCAGTGGGCTCACCAGCACGTAATAGATCAGCTCAAACAAGAGGAACGTTCCCTCGTTCCCCACCTTGCCGCTACCAAGCGGGCCCTCCCCGGTGGCCGCGAGCTTAGCCAGCTCGAACGGCGCGATCACGCCCACAGCCAGGGTGGCAAACAGCAGTGGATAGCGCCTGTACATGACCAGGGCCGTGCGCAAAATCTCCAGGGCCGAGCGTTCGCGCCCGAGATCGATTGCCGACGATGCCTCCACCGCGCCGGAGCCTAGTGCCTACGGTTGACGACCAGTCGCTCGATCCGTCCCATATACCGCTGCCAGCCCCGCGGCCACCGCCGTCGGCGCACACAGCTCCCGCACCCGCGCTCGCCCGCGCTCTGCCGCGGCCATGTCCCGCCAGCGGCGCCCGATCGCCTCGGCGAGTGCCGTGATGTCGCCGGGATCGACAAGCCCATCGTGCTCTACCAGCTCCGGCAACGCGCCAATACGGCTTGCCACCACCGGCAGGCCTGCCGCCATCGCCTCGGCCGCCGCCATCCCAAACGTCTCCGCCGAGCGGGACGGGACGATCGCCAGTGCGGCGCCCTTGCGCAGGCGTTCTAGCTCCACGTCGTCTACACGTCCGAGAAAGCGCAGATCGCGATGCCCCGCGCGCGCGGGGGGGGCATCGGCCTTTTTTGCAACTTGTCCCAGGATGTCTTCCAACCCGGCGTCCCCCCCGCTCACGCCTGTCCCCCTGTGGTTGCTCGGGGCGCCAAATTTGGAATGCCTGGCTCGCGTCTCTAGATTCGCCCTCTCCGGACCGTCGCCCGCCACCACCAGCGGGATACCCGCCATTTGGCATGCCTCAATCGCCACGTCGACTCCCTTCTCCGGGGCGAGTCGCGCGACGACCAGCGCATAGCTGCCTGACTTCGCGTCCGCGACCTCCTGCGGCAATCCCACCGGCGGCGGGAGCACGTGCACGCGCTCCCAGTCGAGCGGCGCTCCCAGCTCGCACAGGCGCTCACGCGCGAACTCGCTCGGCACGATGAACGCGTCTGCCTGCTCTATGAGACGCTGCTGCCACAGCGCAAGCGAGGCCCCATACGCCAATGCCTCGGCGCGGCCGCCACGACAATTGCGCACTATCCCAGGCAACGTGTTGCGACCATGACAGCGCGTGCACTCCTGACCCCCGGTGAAGCACACGCCCGTGGCGCACACGAGCCGGTATTGGTGCAGATGCACCACTACGCGCGCGCCCTCCTCGCGAGCGGCCGCCAATGAGCGCCAGCCGAACAGCGGGTTGAGGTTGTGGGCGTGCACGACACGAGCACCGGTCAGGCGCACCGCCTTGGCCACCTCGCGTGGCGCCATACCGCCGCGCAACAGACCTGTCGCCGCGCTTAGCTTGGCCAGCGCAGCCGAGTCGCGCTCGAGCAGCTCCGCTGGCTCGCCCAGACGCTCGCGCACGAGCGCCAGCAGGTCGTCGACCACGCGCTCCTCGCCGCCGGTCGTGCGATAGCGGTTGTGCAGGAAGAGAACCATCGCCTGCCCAAACCTAGACTGTTCGGATCACTGCCTCCGATCTCAACCCACCCTCGGCCTCGATCGTCGTTCCCACGCGTGCGCGTCCCGACTACCTCAGGGTCGCGCTGAGCTCGATCGCGGCACAAGCGACGAAGGCCGGGGCCGAGCTGATCGTCGTGGACGACGCCGGGCCCTCCGAGGAAGCTCGTGCGCTTGCCGAGCGCTTTGGCGCTCGCTACGAGCCGCACTCCCGACCGCTTGGCCTCAACGTGGCGCGCAACACCGGGGTCGAGCGCTCGACAGGTGAGTTGGTCGTGTTCGTCGATGACGACGTGGATGTCTGCGAGGGCTGGCTCGACGCGCTGCTCGCAGCCGCCGACGAGCACCCCGGGCGAGAGATCTTCGCCGGCCCGATCCTGCCGCGCTTGGAAGGCTCACCTCCGCACAGTTGTGGGCGCGAGAAGCCGCCCATCACCGCTCTGGACCTCGGTCCCGACGACACTCCCACGCGCTTCGCCTGGGGAGCCAACATGGCGATCCGCCGCACTGCGTTGGAGCGCATTGGGCCGTTTGACGTGTCGCTCGAGTATGGCGGCGACGAGCAGGAGTGGCAGGAACGGCTTGGCGAGAGGGGGCTCTATGTGGCAGCTGCCGCACTACACCACCGTCGGAGCCCTCGAGACGCGCGACTGCGATCGTTGTGCCGCGCGGCATACGCGCGTGGGCGCGCCTCGCGGCGCTTCGACGTCTGGCGCAAGGAAGCCCCTTCGATGGCCGGCGAGCTGCGCACGCTCGCGGGCTGCCTCGGCCACGTCGTGCGCTACCGCTGCCCCGCCGGCCTTACGATGGTCGCCCACAGCGCTGGGCGCGCAACGGAAGCATTGCGCGGGCGGACACGAGACGCCATCGCACCGATCGACGCCATCCAGGGCACAACCCTCGTAAAGAATGGGCCCCCTTCGAGTGGGACCCTCTCGAACGACCTTGCGCCCGACGACTTCCTCTCCGGCGAAAGCGGCACCGTCGGCGGGCTTGACGGCTTGCGCCGGGCCGCGCTCGACATCGCCGACGATGCGCTTGAGATCGCGTCCACCCGTCGGCTGCGCCTCGACATCGCCGCGCGTCGGGCGCCCAGGCCGCGGCGCGTGCTCGTGTTGTGCGTGGCACGTCCCAAGCACAGCGGGCTGGTGCAGGGCATCCGTGACGAGCTGGCGCGCTCCCGTCATCAGGTCGAGCTTTGCGTCGGCTCGCCCACCGACCGCGGCAAGTTCGAGAACCTCAACCTGCTGCTCGCCGCGCACCCCGCCGACGCGTACGACTGGCTGTTCGTCCTCGACGACGACATCGTGCTTCCACACGGGTTTCTCAACCGCTTTCTGTTGCTTGCCGAGCGCTTCGAGCTCGATCTTGCGCAGCCCGCCCACCGCCGCGCATCGCACGCCGCCTGGCAGGTGACTCGCCGCCAAAGCCGCAGCCTGGTGCGCGAGACGCGCTTCGTGGAGATCGGGCCCGTGACCGCGTTTGCCCGCTCCACGTTCTCCACGCTGCTGCCGTTTCCCGACCTGAGCATGGGCTGGGGCCTTGACATGCACTGGGCCGCGCTGGCGCGCGAGCACGGCTGGCGCTGCGGCGTGCTCGACGCCGTCCCGATCCGCCATCGCGCCGCGCCCGCCGCCAGTGCTTATTCACGCGAGCAGGCGCTCGACGAGGCACGCATCTTCCTCGCGGACCGTCCCTATCTGAGCGCAAGCGAAGCCCAGCAAACCCTCGTCACGCACCGACGCCTGTGAACACCCACCCCTACAACTCCACCATGCCGCCGAAGGCGGCATGGAAGGAACCATGAAGGTCGTCGTCGTCTCGGAGTTCTACCCGCGGCAGGGGGATCCCGTGCTGGGTATTTGGGCTCATCGCCAAGCGCTGGCAGCTCGCGACGTTGGAGCTGAAGTTCGCGTGATCGTGCTCCACCGGCTCGTTCCCCCGCGCACGTCGCTGGCAGACGGGCCCGGCGGCGCAGCGCGCGCTTTGCGAAGGCTCGCCGGGGAGCCCAAGCATCAGGTTCACGACGGGTTGGACGTGACCTACGTGCGTTATGCGTCTCCGCCGCGCTCGAGCTCCTACCCAGTCTGGGGCGCGTGGGCGGCGCCGGCGCTCGGCATCGCTCTGCGCCGACTGCGCCGCTCGTTTGCTTTCGAGGTCGTGCATGCCCACAACGCGGTACCGGCGGGCGACGCGGTGCGGCGGGCGCGCCTCAAAGTGCCACTGGTCGTGTCGGTGCACGGCGGGGACGTGCTCTACACAGCACCGCGCAGCGATGCCGGCAGCGAGGCCGTGCAGTGCACCCTCGAAGCGGCCACGACGGTATTGGCCAACAGCCGCGGCATCGCCGAGCTCAGCCGCTCCCGCGGCGCCGTGGACGTGCGCGTCGTCCACCTTGGCGCCGACCTGGCCTCAGGCCGGCCGCCGGGCACCACCATCCGCCGCGACCCGAGCCCGTCGCTGGTCACGGTCGGCCACCTCGTCGCACGCAAGCGTCACGCCGACGTGATGCGCGCGCTGGCCGTGCTTGCAAAGCGCCATCCCAGCTTGCGCTATGTGATCATCGGCGACGGCCCCGAGCGCGTTGCTCTGGAAGGGCTTGCCGCACGGCTCGAGGTCTCCGAACGCGTCGAGTTTCGCGGACAGCTCGCGCCGGCGGAGGCTATCGAGCAGGCACGCCGCTGCACCCTGTTCGCGATGCCTTCGACCGAGGAGGCGTTCGGCGTCGCCTACATCGAGGCGATGGCCGGTGGCGTACCGGCCATCGGCTGTCGCGGCGAGGCCGGGCCAGAGGAGATCGCGGCGGCCGGCGACGGCTTCATGCTCGTCCCACCCGGTGACATTGAGCGGCTGACGCAGCGCATCGACGAGCTGCTGTCCGACCCGCAACGACTGCGCGAGGCAGGCATTCGTGCGAGGGAGACCGTTGCCGTCAACTTCAGCTGGGAGCGCTGCGGCGAGCAGACCGTTGCCGCCTACGAGCACGCGTTGGGCGTTTTCCCGTCGGCGCGTGGGGGAACCAGGCGGTGATGTCTCGCGCCTCAGCCACCGCCGTTGGCACTATCACCCGGCCGCGGACGAAGCCTCACACCACGTGCCAATCGCCACTGGCGCTATCACCCGCCTGCCGATGAAGCCCGTCCTGTTCGTCACCGGCCATGCGCCGGCATACCGCGTCGGCGCGTTCGCGCGCTTGCACGAGCGCGAGGACGTCGAGTTCGCGCTGTTCGGCGGACGCCTCAAGCACGGCGGCGGATCGACAGCCGACGATCTTCCCTTCCCGCACCGCCATGTGCGCGAGCACACCCTGAAGGGCGCACCCCACTACGGGGCATACCCTAAAGGGCACAGGCAGGCAAGCGAGCTGTACGAGCTTGCCGCCAGCGGCCGCTACCGCGCCGTGGTCTGCCCTACCGGGGGGCGTGTCGCGCCGCTGGCCACCTGGGCTGGAGCGAGACGGGCGCGCGTGCCGCTGATTCTTTGGGCGTCGCTGTGGGCGCACCCGCGCAGCGCCGCGCACGCGCTCAGCTATCCGGCGCTGCGGCGCCTCTACCGCAGCGCCAACGCTGTCGTCACCTATGGCCCGCACGTCAGCGCCTATGTGCGCTCGCGTGGCGCCAAACACGTGCACGTCGCGCCGCAGTCGGTGGACAACGCATTCTGGAGCTCGCCCGATGTGAGTTTGCCGAACGATCCTAGATGGCCGTCAAATACCGAGACGATGTTTTTGTTTGCCGGACGGCCTACACGGGAAAAGGGACTGGGGGTGCTCGTGGAGGCTTGGAGTACGTCGGGCCTACAGGCACCAACCGCCGCGCTCGTCCTCGTCGGCGCGGGATCCACCCCCCCTTGGGTCCCGGCCGGCGGCGCGGTGGTGGGCCTGGACCCGGTGCCCCAGGAGCAATTGCGCAACTTCTACGCTGCCGCCGATGTTCTGGTGGTGCCGTCGATTTCGACGCGCACTTTCCGCGAGCCGTGGGGGCTGGTGGTAAACGAGGCAATGAACCGGGGACTTCCTGTGATCGCAAGCGACGCCGTCGGGGCCGCCGCCGGTGGGCTCGTCCAAGACGGCCGCAACGGTCTCGTGGTGCCTGCCGGCGAGCCCGTGGCGCTGGCAGCCGCGCTGAGAGAGCTCGCCGGCGATCCGGCCCTGCGCACGCGCATGGGGGGCGCCGGACGCGCGGACGTAAGCTCCTACACGTACGACGCTTGGGCGAGCGGCTTCTCCGACGCGCTCGCCGAGCTCGGCCTGTCGGGGGGACGGTGAGGTAGCGTTGCGCTCCTTGGAAGGGCTGCTGGTCAAATTGTGGAAGGACGTTGTCGTCGCGAGAGATGCACAGGGCGTCACGACCGTCGTGCGGGACCGGCGCGTGCCGGCCCCAGCGAGAGCCGGCTCGGGCATTGGATCCCCGCTGGCTTGCGCGACGGTTCGGTTGGCGGCGCTGGCGCTCGTGGCGCTCGCCATGCTCGGGCTTGCTTCCACGGCCACGGCAAACGAAGCGCAGACGATTCTCGAAAAGTGCGGTCACGGCGAGCCCTTCAGCGGCTACAGCCAGAAGGCCTATCGCGAAGCGCTCAAACAGATGACAACCACGGGGAGCGAGTACTCCCCGTGCGAAAACGAAATCCGCAAGGCCGAGGAAGCGGCGGCCGGAGGTGGAGCCGGCGCCGCGGCTGGCACACCCGCCGCGAACGTCGCCGTACCGCTTACTCCTACCGAGCAGCATGCCGTGCAGAGCGCCCATCGCAACGGCTCGACACCGGTCCAGGTCGGTAGCGAACCGGTGAGCCCAGGCGTTGTGCACGCCGACATCGCCTCGGCCGTTAACACGTTGCCCCACTCCCTGTTCGCCGTGCTTGCCTTCATGGCCGCCGGCGCCCTCGTGCTCGTAATCGGGGAGGTGCGCAAGCGTGTCCGCTCACGCCGTGACAGCTGAGCACCGGACGGTGGAGATCCCGCTGGAGCCTTTGCGAGGGCCGCTACCGGCGGCAAGCCGACCGCAGAGGCAGGGCACGACGATGTTGGCGACGCTCGCCGTCGCCGGCCTGCTCTGTTTCGCGACGTTCCTCGCCGGCGGCGGGCTGAACCTGGCGCCGATGACGACGGTCGAGCTGATTTTCACGCTGCTCGCGGGGGCGCTCGTCGCGAACGTGCTCGTGTTTGCCGCGGCCGACATCCGTTTCTACGGTCTGTGGCCGATTGGCCTGCTGCTGGCCTTCACCGCGCTCACCGGGCTGTCTGTCGCGTGGTCGGTGGCACCGGACGCGAGCTGGCAGGACGCCGGCAGAATGCTGGCCTACAGCGGCGTGTTCGCGACCGCTGTGGCGCTCGCCTGGCTGGCGCCCGCGGGCTGGCGCGCGCTGCTGGGAGGGGTCGTGCTCGCGGCTGTCGTGGTGTGCGCTTACGCCCTGCTCACGAAGATGCTGCCAAACGATCTGACCGTCAACCCCGAAGCGAACTTCTACGCACGCCTGCAGGAACCGTACGGCTATTGGAACGCGATCGGCCTGACCGCGGCTATGGGCGCGATCGGCTGCCTGTGGCTGGGCGCTCGGCGTGCGGGACACGCACTTTTGACCGCACTTTCCTATCCCGCGATGGGCCTGATGATCGTCACGTTGATGCTGGCCTACTCGCGTGGCGCACTGGCGGCGCTCGTGGTGGGCGTGATTGCCTGGATGTGCGTCGTACCGCTGCGCCTGCGCGGTGCGCGCGTCTTGATCGTTGGCGCCGTCGGAGCGGCGCCTGTCGTGGCCTGGGACTTCTCCAGGCACGCGCTCTCCAGCGAAGGCGTATTGCTCGCCGCGCGCACCACCGCCGGCCACCAGCTCGGCGTGCTGATCGGCGCGATGCTGGTCGTGCTGGCGCTCATGGGAATCGCGATCGGCTTCTTTGGCGACCGGCGCGCACCGTCTGCCGGTACGCGCCGGGGCGCCGGAATCACGCTGGCGTCGTTGCTCGTGCTCATCCTGCTGGCGGGCGCCGGCGGCCTGGCCGCTAGCAAACGTGGTCTCACCGGCACGATCTCGCACGATCTCTCCTCGCTGACGAACCCCAACGCACCTGTGCCGGCAAACACGCCAGGGCGCCTGACAGCCGTGGGCAGCGTCCGCGCGCGCTACTGGAAGGAGGCGCTGGAAGTCTTCGAAGCCCACCCCGCGCTCGGCGCCGGTGCGGCCGGCTATGGCACGGCACGACTGCGCTACCGCACCCAGAACCTCGACGTCCGCCAAGCCCACGGGTACATCCCGCAGACGCTTGCCGACCTTGGAATCGTCGGCCTGGCGATCACGCTGGCATTGCTGGTCGCTTGGATGGTCGCCGCCGGACGCTCCACGCATCTCCTCAATCGCCGCTGGCGCGCCAAGCGCTCGCCGCCATCGGTCGCTTGGCGCAAAGAGCCCGTCGCCTACACGCCCGAGCGAATCGGCATGCTCGCGATGCTTTGCATTGTCGTCGTGTTCGGGGTCCACTCGTTCGCCGACTGGACTTGGTACGTGCCTGGAGACGCCTTCGTGGCGCTGCTGTGTGCCGGCTGGCTGGCCGGGCGCGGGCCGCTGCCCGGCGGCAGGCTCGACGTGCCGGCGGGTTCGCCCGCAGCTGCGGTCCCGCTTGCTGCGTTGGCATCAGACCAGTCCTCTGCAGGCATACCGGGGACCACGGTCCCCCTTTCGGACGAGTCGACGTCCGCTCTCTCCGCGGAGGACACTTCACGAGTGCGTCGGCCTTTGGCGCGGACCCCCCTCCGGGGACAGGCGCTCGGGCCGCTGCGCATCGGCGTGGCGATCGCCGTCGTCACCGGGGCGCTGCTCGCAGCTTGGACGGAGTGGCAGCCACAGCGCTCTGTCGAAGCCTCCGAACAGGCGGTCGCGCTGATCAAGCAGAACCCACAGGCGGCGCTGCGCGCCGCGCAGGCCGGGGTCGAACGCGACTCGCTTTCCGCCGTGGCGCTGTTCAGGCTCTCGGCCGTCGAGCATGCGATCGGCGAGAGCGCGCTTGCGCGAGCCACATTGCAGAAGGCGGTGCAGATGCAACCGTCGAACCCGGAAACTTGGCTGACCTTGGGCGAATACGACCTGAAAAACAACCCGCGGGCGGCCGTCGCGGAGCTACGCGCCGCCGTATATCTCAACCCCGAGTCGATTGCCGCGCAAAATGCCTACGTGCAGGCGCTGCGAGCGTCCCCGCAGGCGAGCGCAGCAAAGAGTCAGACGAGCTTCACAGACCATGCAGGCGTTGCGCTACGGACAGGCCGCACTGGCATCGTCCGCGGCGCCGCTCAGAATCGCTTGCGCTGAGCGCTCGCCAACAGGACACGGCGTGCGAGCGGCAACCCACCCGCGTTTTTAACAGCCACATCGGCAAAGCCGAAGTCGGCGAGCAAGTCGGCGAGTAGCTGGCTGGTGTAGAAGCGCAGATGGTCGGCGCGCGGATCGAAGCGCGCCTGGAAAGCGGCTCGGCTCAGCCCGATCCACAATCGCGACAACGGACCGTGATCCGGGGTGCTGATCAGCAGCAGGCCGTCCGAGCGCAGCACGCGGCGCAGCTCTGAGAGCCACTGCGCGGTGTCGGCGACGTGCTCGATCGTCTCACCCGCCCACACAACGTCGAAGCTCGTGTCCTGTAGCGGTAGCGGCGCTTCGCACTCCACCAAGCGCAAGTCCAAGACGGGATGACGCGAGTGTGCACGACGCAGTGGCTCTGCGGCGACGTCGACTGCTATCACCTCTGCGCCCGCGCGCAGCAACGCAGCGGCGAAGTGACCCTCGCCACAACCGATGTCCAGTACACGCTGGATGCGCCCTGTACGCTCGCCGGCCGCCGCGACGTGGTCGAGCAGGAAGGCTTCGCGTAGGCGCGCATCGGCAGGCGTGAGCCCTTCGGGGATACCCTCCCACAGACTTTCGTAGTAGGCGTTCGAGGGCATCGGGTGGCAAGGCTAGCGCGGCCTGGAACGAGCCGTTATGTCAGCACGCGGCAGGCCTCACCGCCGGAAGCTTACGGCCGGCACCGGGCACAAACATCGGAAACAGCGTGGACGATTCGTTGCCGCTCTACACACATGACGGTCGGACCGACTATGTTCTGAGCCAGTGCGCGTGGGTGGGACAGACGTTAAGGCGTCTCGCGGTCTGAGCTCCCGGACCGGGACGAGCGACGTCATGAGAGTCGCCTTCGACAGCCGGCCGGCGGCCGACGTGCGCGGCGTCGGGCGTTATACGCGCTCACTGCTGACCGCGCTGCGCGAGACTGGCGCCAAGAGCGTGGAGATCGTCGAGACCCACCGCCCGCGACGCGCCGCTGTCTTTCACTCGCCGTGGATGGAGGGTGCGATCCTGCGCAGCCCCTGTCCGATGGTCGTGACCCTGCACGACCTCTCAGCGCTCAAGCGCGCCAGCGAGCACCTGCGCATGGGCGTGCGCCTGCGCTTGCGCCAGCTCGCCGTGCAGCGCGCGGTGCGCGTGATCGTGCCGACCGAGGCTGTCGCGGGCGACGCGGTTCAGCGACTGGGCCTAGAGCGCGAGCGCATCACCGTGATCGCCGAGGCGCCGGACCCGACCATGTTCGCACGCTCAGAGGAGGAGATAGCTCGCGTGCGCGCGCGCTTCTCGCTACCGGAGCAGTATCTGTTGTGGGTCGGCTCGCTGCGCCATCCCGACCCGCGCAAGCACGTCGCCAAGCTTGCCGCGACACCGCGCGAGCTGCCGCTGGTGCTCGTCGGCCCGACGCGACCCTGGGCGCACGAGCTGCAAGGCGTGATCCTGACGGGCGAGGTCTCCGACGAGCAGCTGGCCGCCATCTACAGCGGTGCTCATGCGCTGGTGCTCGCCTCCGAGGACGAGGGCTTCGGCCTGCCGGCGGTCGAGGCGCTCGCGTGCGGGACACCGGTCGCCGCTTGCGAAGTGCCAGCGCTGCGAGAGGTCCTTGGCGAGCGCGCCGCCTTCGTAGAGCGCGGCGACCTCCGCTCGCTGATCGAAAGCGCCGAGCGATCGCGCCGCCCTGCCCCGGCGCCGCCACAGTGGACCTGGCAGGATGCGGCGCGATCGACTTGGCGCGTCTACCAGCAGGCGATCAACTTCGCCGAGGACGAGTCCCGACCGGTCGGCTGGGGCCTGGCCGAGCCGCAAACCGGGTTGGAGTTGGAGTAGGTCGCACGGTGCACGACCTGACGTAACGCAGTCGCGGTGACTAGGACCGCCGGTCGCCGGCCTTGGTTGGACGGGACGGACGGGATAGGAGTGCAGAGGCGGATCGCAACAGAAGAGACCATGCTCGGCAAGCGCGTCAGCCGCTCAGCACGATCTTGCTCGTTTCGCCCGTTTCGCTCAAGCCCCCTGGCGGCGGGCCGGTCCCTTCGGATTCGCCTTCGCACGTTTCGCGCCCTTCGGTCGCCTTTTGGCTGAGATTTTCGCTCATGACGACCTTGCCGCTCGGGGCGCGTACGACGACATCTTCGGGTTGACCGTTCGAGGTCAGATAGACCAGCACCCCGCCGGCGTGCAGGCTGGCTGGGACGCGAACGCGGAGCGCCGGGACGAGCTTGCCGGCGACCTTCGCCAGCACCGTGTCACGCGGCTGCTTGAGCAGGCCGTAGAAGATCGAGTATTCGTGCGGATGGCAGCCGGCGGAGATTTCCGAGTTCAGCGGCGTAGTGCGTTTCACGGGTACCGCGAACGATCCGTTCGAACCTTCGTTCAAGCTGGCCAGTCCTTCCTCTTCGTCTTCGCCTTCGCCGCCTTCGTCGGAGCTGACCAATCCTTCCCCCGTCCTCAACTTCAGCTGGGTGTGGATACGGCCGAAGAGCCGGTAGCGTTCGCCGACGATCGAGAAGTCGGGCCCCTGAGGCGTGTGGCCGCGGACTAGCGTCCGCCTCCCGCCCGGCAGGTATTTCAGCGGGTGCTTGGAGCAGCCGACGATCCGCCGCAGTTTTAGCACGCGCAGCGTGCCTCCCTGGGCGTCGCGCTCGATCAATGACACCGGGATCGGAGATGGGCCGCGCACCGCCTGGTAGTAGAAGGCGTCGGGTCCGCCCAGACGACGCGGCACTAGTACGGGCCGAGAGAGGATCTGGGCGCCGTCGCTCATGCCCAGGTCCACCGTGCGCGTGGCGGACGGCACCTCGGCATCGATCTTCAGGAGCCCTTCGCGGCACTTGACGCTGGGTTCTTCGGAGCGATCTTTGCGGGGTGAGAAGCAGATTCCGAATTCGGAGCTCTCGAGGAGCTCGATGAATCCCGGCTTGGCGCCGCTGGCTCCCCTCACTTCCACCCTCGACTTGCAAGTGTCCCCAGAGGTCCCCTTTATGCGTTCAAGCCAGACCGTGTACTTGGTCCCAGCCGCGGTGCGTCCCGCGCCAATCTTGGTGGAGGATTTGGATTCTTGCGATTTCGGGGGAAGCAGCCTTTTGCGAGCCACGAGGCCAAGCGCGACTTCTACACGCTTGCGCGCGCTTTCGATGGAGTTGGCGACGGTCTCCGCCGTTTGCAACTCAAGCTGGTCGGTCTTGCGCACGAGCACCTTGTCAGCGGGAGTTTCTGTGGCAAGCAGGGACTTACTCGCGGACTGTGCGGCGAGATCCTTCAAGAACCCGGCAAGCTCTCCTTCGCTCTTCAGCGCGATCGCCCTGCTGGCTGCAGAGAGCGCGCGGTAGCCACTGCCGGCCCAAACCTTCATGTCCGAGCACACGTCTGTGCTTTCGACGTGCAGGTCTTCTTCCAATCCAATCGTGTCCGCATGGACGACATACGACAACGCCGGATCGCCTTGCGGCAGGGTCTTGAGGTTGGTCAGGAAAGCTGTCACCGCCGGTCGACGCGGTTCCTGCTCCGCGGATGCAAGCTCCAATCCGAGCTCCGTTTCGAGGTCGCTCAACTGTGTACTCCACCGCTTTTCTTCACCACGTTGGCGCGCTGTGCGAGAGGGGATGGACGATGCCGCCACGATTTTGGTGTCTTGAGGCGCGCCGGCGAGCACGCCGGGACATTCGCCGGCGATCCTGCTCGCGGCGCCTTCGTATGCGCCAACCACAGCCGGGGCGGCTTCGGTGACGGCCTGCACGTACTCGTACATGTCGAGGAGATAAGCGTGCACGGCCGCGCGGTCCGCTGGAGTGCTCGCCGTGTGTCGCGACCCGGCCGACGCAGCGCCAGGGACTATCGCATAGACGGCCGCGGCGGCGAGCACCACCGCCAAACCCCGCCCTTGTCCCCTCCGCGTCAGCAAACCGCGGGGAGCCTATACCAGACCGAGCATCGATCGCCGCGTGATCGGAACTCGTCCATCCACATACACGCGCGCAGCAGGACGCGGGCGGGCCCGCTCGGGCCTGAGGCACAGCGCCCGACCCGACACCTGGCGATCTTCTCAGTAAGCCCCGCGCTGCATGATCACGGCCGGGATCGTCTTCAGCAGGATCGCCAGGTCAAGCGCCAAGGACCAGCGCTCCAGGTAGATGAAGTCGAGGTGCACGAGGTCGTCGAAGTCGAGCTCTGAGCGGCCTGAGACCTGCCACAGGCCGGTGATGCCGGGTAGCACGAGGTAGCGCTTGCGATGCCAGTCCTCGAGCAGCTCGAAGTCGCGCTCGGGCAGCGGGCGCGGGCCGACGAGCGACATCTCACCGCGTAGGACGTTGACCAGCTGGGGCAGCTCGTCGAACGAGAAGCGTCGTAGCAAGCGCCCGACAGGCGTCAGACGGGGGTCCTGGCGGATCTTGAAGAGCGCTCCTGAGGCCTCGTTGAGCTCCTCGAGGGCACCCTGGCTCTCGTGGGCGTCGCAGTACATTGTGCGGAACTTCAAGCATGCGAACGGACGCTGGCCAATGCCCGGGCGCATCGAGCGGTAGAGCACCGGGCCGCGAGAGGAGAGCCGCACGGCGAGTGTGATAGCGGCGAGCAACGGGCTGAGCAACAGCAGGAGCAGGGTCGCGCCGACCAGGTCGAAAGTGCGCTTCAGCGCGAAGTCGATGCCCTCGAAGACGGGTGGCCCAAGCTCGAACAGGGGAACCGACTGGCCGGGGATGAACTCGGCGCGGTGGATCAGGATCTCCATCGTCGAGGGAGCGATACGCACGCGCACGCCGCGGCGATGGCACTGGTCGACCAGCTCCACAGCGCTCTCCTGGGGGAAGTCGGGATCGGCGATGATCACCTCGTCCACGCGCTCGGAGACGATCACAGCCTGCAGGTGATCGAGCGTGCCAAGGCAGCGCACCCCGTTGGGAGGTAGCGGCTCGGGCGAGACGAAGCCGACGACTTCGATCGGCGAGTGCGGCGCGTCGGCAAGTGCGTGGGCCACATCGTGGATGTGCTTGCCGGTGCCGACGAGCACCGCACGGCGCTGATAGCCAGCCGCGTGGAGAATGGCGCCGGTCGCCCGCTCGTAGAGGTAGCGCAGCGAGGAGATGTAGAACAGCGCGAAGCCAAGCGAGCCGTAGAAGATGTAGTAGCTGGAGAAGTGTTCGCCGCTCACCACGGCGAAGATCAAGGCAACGAAGGCGACCTGGAAGAGCGAGCCCACGATGCGCGAGAGGCCAGGGCGTTGCGAGCGCTCGGCGTACAGGCCGGAGCGGGCGAACAGCAGCGCGGTCAGCAGGTAGGCGAACGCAAGGATCGAGCGCGTACCCTCGTAAACGCTGTGCGCGTCGACGCTAGAAAGCAGGGCCTCCTTGAGCGCGAGCGCCGTGAAGATCGCCAGCGACACGCCAAACAGGTCGAGCACGAGCAGCGAGAGGACTCGTAGACCACGACGCATCGTGTCCATGCGCAGCAAGAACGAGAGCGCAGGTGGGCGCTTGCTGCGCACGTCGCGGTCAGTGCGCGGCGGCGGCGCGCCCTCAGAAGGACGCTGGCCCGCCGGGCCCGCGCCCGGGCC
>JBAQGH010000028.1:0-49930 GCA_049287685.1 Solirubrobacteraceae bacterium
ACCATGAACCGGGTGCCCTCGTCCATGGCCAGGATCCGGTCGACGATCTGCTGGGGGCTCTGGCGGGCCACCGGCCGGCCGCAGTTGGGGCAGTGGGGCTTGCCGATGCGGGCGTAGAGCAGCCGGAGGTAGTCGTAGACCTCGGTCACCGTGCCCACCGTCGACCGCGGATTCCGCGACGCCGACTTCTGATCGATGGAGATGGCCGGCGAGAGGCCCTCGATGAAATCGACGTCGGGTTTGTCCATCTGCCCGAGGAACTGACGGGCGTAGGCGGACAGCGACTCCACGTAGCGACGCTGTCCCTCGGCGTAAATAGTGTCGAACGCGAGGCTTGACTTGCCTGAGCCGGACAGTCCGGTGATCACGACGAGGGCGTCGCGCGGCAGCTCCAGGGAGATGTCCTTCAGGTTGTGCTCGCGCGCTCCGCTGACGACGATCTTGTTGCTTTGGGCCATTCGACCGTCATTGTATTGACGCGAACAGACGTTCGCCCTCGCGAGTCGGCCGCGCGACGAGCAGGGCGTCGCTATTGGACCGGTATGCTGAGCCGTATGGACGACCCAGGACTACCGATCTCCTACGAGGTGCTGGACCCCGGAACTCCGGTCTACAGCAGCGACGGCGAGCAGATCGGCGAGGTCACGCATGTGCTCGCCGTGCCCGAGGAGGACGTCTTCGACGGGATCGTGATCGACGAGCACGAGGGCCACGGAGACCACCGCTTCGCCGACGCCGACGACGTCGACTCGATCCACGAGCGTGCGGTCACGCTCAAGCTCGACGCCGACGCCTGCCGCGCGCTACCCGCGCCGACCGAGAATCCCGGGGTCATGAAGGACGACCCGGCCGAGGGCGCCCCAGGGTTCTCCGACAAGCTGCACCGCGCCTGGACCCTCATCTCCGGCAAGTACTGAGCCGCGCGCAAGACAGCGCGCGCCAAGGCTCATCCTTCGATAGCCGCGTAAACCTCATCGAGCAGGCGCTCGCGGTCGGGGACCGCGAAGTTTTCTTCCAAGTAGCGAGCAGTGTCTTGGCGCGAGTCGCCGTTGAGCGCCATGTTGAGCGCGACCAGGCGCGCCCCGTCGAGGTCACCGTTGACCGGGGCGGCATCGTTTACGGCCGCCGGCTCTGAGAAGAGCGGCTGCTCGTCAAAGGCGGGCTCGCTCGGCGGCGCCTGGGACACCGCGGGCGCCTCGAAGCGCTCATCGGCATAGGCCGCGGTCTCTTGCGTCTGCGCGTACGGATCGCCCTGCATACCCGCATGGGACTCTGCCGGCGTCTCGACAAATGGCTCGCTATGCGTAGCGGGGGCCGGCGTGGGGATTGGCTGGTCACCATCGCTGTATGCCGCCGTGGCTGCCGGTTCCCCCGACGACTGCGTGGCCGCGCGCCCAGATGCCGCGTCATAGAGCGCCTCCATCTCGCCCTCGACGGCCGACAGGTCATTGGCCAAGCGCCCAGCACCGCTGCGCAAGCTGTCGACCAAAGCCCGCGTCTCACCGTCGAGCGAGCCGACGTGCCCGAGCAACGCCTCGGTGGCTTGCGACACGGCCGCGACATGCTCCCGCGCCCGCACAACCGCCTCCTCGCGTGTACGCCGCGCGTCCGCGTCGGCGGACTCGCGCACCTGGTACGCCTGCTCCGCGGCCTGGTGCTCGATCGCCTCGGCCGTCGCCTGGGCGGCCTCGAGGATGCCTTGAACCTGTGTAGCGGCGGTCGAGGCCAGCGACTCTCCGCCACGGCTCGACGCTTCGCGCTGAAGCTCCTCTATCTCGGCGGCAAGCGCTCGCAGGTGTACGTCCACGCTCGCTGGGTCATAGCCACGACGTACGATCGGAAAGTCGCGCCGCTCGATTCCCTGACGGTCCAGTTCCACGGCGCCCATCCTATGCCACCTCGCCCGCGGGAGCCTCGCTTGCCTCGCCCTGCTCAGCGGCAGGCTCGCTTCCAGCGCTCTGCCCCGCCGGCGCCTCGCTGACCTGCACGTCCTTCAGCTCGTCTATGCCCTTCAGGGTACGCCGCAGCTCCCTGATCTCGTCGCGCAACTGTGCCGCGTACTCGAAGCGCAGGTCGTCGGCGGCGGCGATCATCTCCTCCTCGAGCTCTACGACCATGCGCTCCAGCTCGTGCTGAGGCATTTCTTTCACCTTGGCCCTGGTCGCATTCTTGCGCCGGCGCCCCTTCGGCACCTTCGACTCGGCCTGCAGGAACTCGGCAATGTCGGATATCCCCTTGACGATGCTCGACGCGGTGATCCCGTGCTCCTCGTTGTAGGCGACCTGGATCTCGCGTCTGCGGTCGGTCTCCTCGATCGCCGCCTTCATCGCCTTGGTCTCCTTGTCGGCGTACATCAGTACCTTGCCCTTGACGTTACGCGCCGCTCTGCCGATCGTCTGGATCAGCGAGGTCTCACCGCGCAGGAAGCCCTCCTTGTCGGCGTCGAGGATCGCCACCAGCGACACCTCCGGCAGGTCGAGTCCCTCGCGCAGCAGGTTCACTCCCACGAGCACGTCGTACTCACCGAGCCGCAGATCCCTGATGATCTGGATGCGCTCGAGCGTGTCGATCTCCGAGTGCAAGTAGCGCACCTTGAAGCCCATCTCGATCAGATACTGCGAGAGGTCCTCACTCATCTTCTTCGTGAGCGTGGTGACCAGCACACGCTCGTTCACGTCCACCCGCTTGCGGATTTCGTTCATCAGGTCGTCGATCTGGTTGCGGGTCTCACGCACGTCTATCTCTGGATCCACGACCCCGGTGGGCCTCACGATCTGCTCCACGATCCGTTGTGAGCGGGTGCGCTCATATTCGCTGGGTGTCGCCGACACGAACACCAGCTGCGGCGTGATCGAGAGGAACTCGTCAAACGTCTGCGGACGGTTGTCCATCGCGCTGGGCAACCTGAAGCCGTAGTCGACGAGCGTGCGCTTGCGCGAACGGTCGCCCTCGAACATCCCCCCGATCTGCGGCACCGTCTGGTGGGACTCGTCGATGAAGCAGACGAAGTCCTCGGGGAAGTAGTCGATCAGACAGTAGGGCCGCTCGCCAGGCTTGCGCCCGTCGAGGATGCGCGAGTAGTTCTCGATCCCAGAGCAGAAGCCCATCTCGCGCAGCATCTCCATGTCGTACTGGGTGCGCTGACGCAACCGATGAGACTCGAGCTGCTTACCGTCGGCCTCGAGCTGTTCGCAACGCTCGTTCAATTCCCGCCCGATCGCCGCCACGCCGTCCTCGATCGTGCCCTCCTTGACGTTGTAATGGGTGGCCGGCCAGATCGCCACGTGCTCGAGATCGTCGGCGATCATCTCGCCTGTCAGCGGATCGAAGTGCTGCAGGCGCTCCACTTCGTCGCCGAACAGGGTCGCCCTGAAGGCCGTCTCGGCGTAGGCGGGGAACACCTCCAGCGTCTCCCCCTTGACTCTGAAGGTGCCGCGCGAGAGCACAGCATCGTTGCGCGTGTACTGAATCGAGACGAGCTTGCGCAGCAGCTTGTCGCGGTCGATCTCCTCGCCGCGACGCAGTATCTGCATGTTCATCTCATAGGTCTCCGGCGAGCCAAGTCCGTAGATACAGGACACCGACGCCACCACGATCACGTCGCGCCGTGCGAACACCGCCGCGGTGGCCGCGTGCCTGAGGCGATCCACCTCCTGGTTGATCGCCGAGTCCTTCTCGATGTACAGGTCGCGGCTGGGGACATAGGCCTCGGGCTGGTAGTAGTCGTAGTAGGAGACGAAGTACTCCACCGCGTTCTCCGGGAAGAACGTCCTGAACTCGTTGCACAACTGCGCGGCAAGCGTCTTGTTGTGGGCAATCACGAGCGCCGGCTTCTGCACCTCCTGGATCACCCCGGCCATCGTCATCGTCTTGCCGGTACCGGTTGCCCCAAGCAGCGTCTGGAAGCGATCGCCCTCGCGCACTCCTTCGGACAACGACTCGATCGCCTTAGGCTGGTCGGCCGTCGGCGTGAACACGGGGTCGAGCTTGAACTCAGGCACAGGCCTCTACGTTAGAGCCTGCATCAAGGCAGGCGCTGTGAAGTGTCGGATGTCTCGAGCAAGCTCACAGTCCGAGCTGGCGCGGATAGACGGCCCGATATTCCGCCTGGGCTCGCATCACCTTCTGCACGTAAGCCTGCGTCTCGGGGAAGGGTATTTCGGAGACGCCAAGCGTCTTGCCCGCTTCGCGCGCCTTCGCCACCCAAGTATCGACGTTGGCCAGCCCACCGTTGTACGCCGCCACGGCAAGCATCTCGTTGCCTTCGTAGTGATCGAGCAGGTAGCGCAGGTACCAGCTGCCATAGGCCACGTTGATCTTCGGCGTTGCCAGGTCGCCGGTCGTGAAGGCGGTACCTCCGGAGAGATGGGCGATGTATTGAGCTGTGGAGGGCAGGATCTGCATCAAGCCGAGCGCGCCGGCAGAGGAAGGACGCGGGTCGAACTTCGTCTCCGCGTAGATCACGCCGGCGATCAGCGCCGGGTCGAGGTGCTTTTCGGCCGCCTGTTCGCGGATCACACCCGCATCGCTGAGCGGCAGCCCCTGATTGCCCGAGACATGCTCGATGCGTGTGACGATCACGATCCCGAGCGCCCCGAGGACCGCAAATGCGAGCAGCATCCGCACAAACGCGCGAGCTGGATGCAATGGCCGCGGAGACCCACGACCCCCCCGCGCGCGGGGGGCATGCCCCATTTGGGTGTAACTCATCGAGATAGCTTGGCAAGTACCTCGGCCAGTTCGCGCCGCAGGTCGGCTTCGCTGCCGTCGTTGTGGATCACGAAGCTGGCGCGCGCGGCCTTTTCCTCTTGAGGAAGCTGTCTGCTGGCGCGCTCCTCGCCAAGCGCGTGCCCGCGCCCTGCCGCGCGCACGCGACGCGTGTCCTCCTGCGCGATCACCGCGATCGTGGCGTCGAAGCCGCTCTCCATGCCGGCCTCGAACAGCAATGGCACCTCGACCACGGCGGCCTTGGGCGCCGGCCGCAACGCGCGTGCGTGCTCGAGCCACGCGCCCATGCGAGCGCCGACGAGCGGCCACAACAAGCCCTCCAGCCACTTACGCTCCTGCTCCCCACCGGCGAACGCCTTGGTGGCGACGGCGGCACGGTCGACGACTCCCTCAGGCGCCACCTCGGCGCCCCAGCGCTCCACGACCGCATCCTTGACCTGGCTCTCGCCGTATAGCTCGTGGACCACGGCGTCAGTCGAGAGCACCTGCGCACCGAGCTCTTCAAGCGCCTTCAGCGCAGTCGACTTACCGGCACCCATGCCGCCGGTAAGCCCGACGAACGGCACCACCGACCGCACGGCTCGAGCTCGTCAGTCTTGGGCTGGCTCGCCGG
The DNA here is from genome assembly GCA_049287685.1 of Solirubrobacteraceae bacterium. Lineage (GTDB taxonomy): Bacteria > Actinomycetota > Thermoleophilia > Solirubrobacterales > Solirubrobacteraceae > Palsa-744. Next base: position 5,342 of record JBAQGH010000028.1, read on the forward strand.
CGGGCTGCTCGGCGTCGGCGTCGGCTACGGCAACCGGCTCATCGGAGGCGGCCTCCGCAGCTGGAGCCTCTACAGCCGGCTCCTCTACAGCAATCTCGGCCACCGCTGCCTCCGGTGTGGGCTCCTGCACCACAACCTCAGCAACCGGCTCCTCCGCGGCAGGCTCCTCGGCAACAGGCTCTACCGCCTGATCCTGGACCGCCGGCTCCTCCACGAGCACCTCGGCAGCGGGCTCCTCCGCGACGGGGGCCTCCCCCGCCGGCGCGTCAACGACAGCCTCGGCGACGGGCTCAGCGACAGCGGCCCCCGACGCCGAAGCCTCGGCCGCGGCCTGATCGGCGGCAAGCTCACCGGCGTCCTCCCCAATAGCCATATCAAGCGAATCCTCGAGCACGACCTGCTCGTCGGCCACGGCCTCGGGCTCGGCCGGCGAGGCTGCCGGCGCGTCCGGTCGCGGCAGTGGCAGGATCTGATCCTCGACCCGCTTGGCAGACAGCGACAGGCGCCGGCGCTCGGAGTCGATCTCGAGGATCTTCACGCGGATCTCGTCGCCCGGGTGCACAATCTCGCGTGGGCTCTCGACGTGGTGTCCGGCCAGCTCTGAGATGTGCACGAGCCCCTCGACGCCGTCGAGCACCTCGACGAACGCGCCAAAGGTGACGACCTTCGTGACCTTGCCGGCGAGCTCGTCGTTGACGTTGTAGGTGTCGACGATCCGCTGCCACGGGTCTTCCTGTGTCTGCTTGAGGCCAAGGGAGATGCGCTGGCGGTCGCGGTCGATGTCGAGCACCTTGACCTGCACGGTGTCGCCGATGTTGAGGATCTCGCTCGGATGGTTGACGTGCGACCAGGAAAGCTCTGAGATGTGGATCAGGCCGTCGATCCCGTCGAGGTCGACGAACGCGCCGAAGTCGACGATGTTGGAGATCTGACCCTCTACGACCAGGCCTGGCTGCAGCCGGTCGAGGATCTGTTGGCGCACCTCCTTGCGCTCCTCCTCGAGCACCGCGCGACGCGAGAGCACGACGTTGTTGCGCGAGCGGTTGAGCTCGATCACCTTCGTCTCGATCTGCGTACCCAGATACTCGTCGAGGTTCGGCACACGGCGAATGTCGACAAGCGAGGCGGGCAGGAAGCCGCGCACCCCGAGGTCGATGATCAGGCCGCCCTTGACGACCTCGATGACAGAGCCCATGACCGGCTCGCCCGACTCGGCTGCAGCCTCGATGCGGCGCCATGCCTTCTCGAAGCGGGCTCGCTTCTTGGACATGATCAGGCGTCCGTCCTGGTCCTCCTTGGTGAGGACCATCGCGTCGACCTCCTCGCCGAGCGACACCTCCTCGCGCGGATCGACCGACTTACGGATCGACAGCTCGTTGGCCGGGATGACTCCCTCGGACTTGTAGCCAATATCGACGAGCACCTCGTCCTTGTCGATACGCACGACATTGCCCGTCACGACCTCGCCCTCCTCGAAAGGCTGCATCGTGGCGTCGTAGTTGGGGACTATCTGACCATCTATTTCCAGAAGAAGTCCGTTTGAGCCCTCGACCACTTGGGCGGGGTTGCTCTCGATCAGGGTCTGCACTGGGCGAAGCGTAGCGCAGCCGTATCATTGGCCGTCGTATGCCGGTCAGAGCGACCAAGCGCGGAGAGCTGCGCACACCCCTGCGGCGCGACTGTGACGTGCTTGTCTGCGGGGCCTCCTTCGCCGGGCTCGCGGTCGCGCGCGAGCTGGCCGACACGGGGGCGCGCGTGCTCGTGATCGACCGCTATGAGATCGGCGAGCGCCAGACCTCGGCGTGCGGGATACCCACCGGCTGGCTGGAGGCGCTGTCGCTGGAGGGCTCGCTGCGCCAGACGTTCGACGAGCTCGTGGTGCACACCCAGTGGACGACCGCGCGCTGGCAGCTGCCGTGGACGTTCTCCACGTTCGACTACCGCGAGCTGTGCGCGCTGCTGTGGGGGCAAGCTCATCCGAGCGACGCCGAGTTCGAGACGGCCACAGTCACCGGCCGCGAGGGGAACACCGTTCACACCGACAGGGGGGATTTGACCGCACCGCTGATCGTGGACGCGCTCGGCTGGCGTCGTGTGCTCTCCAACAACACCCCCATTCAGCCTCCGAACGCGCGTCTTTCGCGCGGACTGGAGGTCCACCCGCACGGCGCCGGCGAGGAGCTGGAGCTGTGGATCGACCCCGCGTACATCCGTGCCGGCTATGCCTGGAGCTTCCCGGCGAGCGACGAGCTGCGCGTGGGCGTCGGCTCGTTCTGGCCTGCCCACCACGTCAAGGAGCCGACCGTGCGCCTTGCCGGCGAGCTTGGGCTGCCGCCCGACGGCTACCAGGGCAATTGGATTCCCCACCAGCTGCGGCCCGCGATCGAGGATGGCGTCTTCTTCGTCGGCGACTCAGCTGGGCACTGCCTGCCGCTCACGGCCGAGGGGATTCGCACCGCCCTCTACTTTGGCCTTGCCTGTGCGCGCGAGCTGGCGCCCGTGCTCGCCGGCCACGCCACGCGCGAGCAGGCGCTAAGCCGCTACGGCGTCTTCTCAGATGCGCACGAGCGCAAGTACCGCTGGCTGCTGAACACCCAGCGCGCGGTCGGGCGCCTCACGCCCACTCGCGCGATCACGCTGCTGGCACGCACACTCGCCTCAGGGCGTGTTTGCGCATGGTCTTTCAATCACTACCTGGAGATTGCCCCGCCATCTTTCGTGGCGGGCGGTCCTGGTCGTGATGTCCGCTCTCCTCAAGCGCGTGTAGCCGCAGCTACAGCCTGAGGTCCGACCCTTACGAAAACGAACATGCCCCCCGCGCGCGGGGGGCATCGCCGAATTTGCAAGAGCTCACCCCACCTCGCACAGCCGCGTGCGCACGGGAGTAAGCCCGAGCGACTTACGCACTCGCCGCGGCCGCGGGCTCCCAAACCTGGAGCAAAGCTCAAAGCGACTTACGCGACCTTGCGCAGCTGCGGGCGGGTCGTGCTGAGCGCCTGAAGCGCCAAGCGACTCGCCTCTATCGCACTTGCCCACGAGACCTCGGCGAGCATGCCGTCGGCGGCAACCATGTCGCCCGCGAGGAACACGCCATCACCGCGATCGACAGCGGGGCGGTCGCGCCAGCCGCAGCCCGGCATGTCGAGCGCGCCGGAGCGCGCGTCCATCACCTGACGCCGCCGCCATGTCTCGCGCTCACGCCAATCCTGAACGCTGACGTCTAGAAAGCGTTCCAAACGCGCGGCGGCCAAGTCCGCGCTCTCACCCGGGCGAATCGGCATCTGCGCCTGGATCAACTCCTCGCCGTCGGGGGCGATCGTCGGATTGGCGCCGGAGTAGCGGCCGATCCAGCCAGACTCGTCCAGATCGGCGACGATCGTCGGGTCTCCACGGCGGTAGCGCACGCCAATGTCCAAGCAGAGCGTGTGGCCGCTCTCCCAGCGCAAGCTGTCGTCGCCGAGCAGCTCACGGGCCTGGTCGAGCTCGGTCGCCACGATCGTCGGCGTGGCCGGCAGCGCCTCGACGCGTGTGCCCGTATCGACCGTTACCCCAAGCTCGCGCACGCGCTTCTCAAGCGTTTCCACCAACGTGCTCCAACCAGCCACCGGATAGCGCACGATCGATGGAGCCGTCAGCAGCAGGCGCACCATGCGCGGCCACACGAAGGCCGCGGAGAGCTCGCCCGGGTCGTGGTGAAAAGTGAAGACGCCGGCCACCGAGGAGAGCATCGCCGCGGTCTCGTCGTCCACATGAGCGGCCATCCACGTCCTGAAATCGGTGGCCACCGGCGCTTCACGGCCGCGCAGGCGCAGGATCGCGGGCAGAGCTCCAAGTGGTGGCGTGCGTCGCAATGTCCCGCCCACACGCAACCGAGCCCCGGTCAGACGCGCGCTGCTGTGCTCGGGGAGGATGTCGCGCTCGCGCATCCACCTCCAGAACGCGCCATCTCTGTACATGGCGTGCGGGCCGAGATTCGCCTTGTACGGACCGTCCGTGCTACGGCCCCTGCCGCCGAGGCTGTCGTGAGCCTCAACCAGGCGCACCTTGGCTCCCTCCTCGGCGCAGGCGATCGCCGCCACGAGTCCCGCGATTCCGCCTCCGACGATCGTGATCTGTGGCTTACCGGCGCTCTCATTGATTGGGCTCATGGTCGCTGCCTCCTTGGAAGAAGATCGCTTGTTCCAGGTGCCATCTCATGACGGGTGGAACTAGGGAATCGGGTTTTGGGCTTGGGGGCTTTGGATTTGGAGTGATCGGGTTGGAGCGGATGTCGCTCTGACGATTCAAGTTACGCCGATACTGGTCTCGATTACAGTTCCAGTAGTGACAAACAAAAGAGGGCCAGTTGGAGGGCCGGAACTGCTTGTCGAACTCGATCGCGACGGCGAGCTGCCGCTGCACGAGCAGATCGAGCGTGCGCTGCGTGCTCAGATTCGCTCCGGGGTACTGCCGGCCGAGGCACGCTTGCCCTCGACGCGCGGCCTTGCCCAGGAGCTTGGGGTCTCACGCGGCGTGGTGACCGAGGCATACGAACAGCTTGCAGTGGAGGGCTATCTCACCACCAGTCAAGGCGCGCCCGTGCGCGTCGCTAAGGCGGTGCGTGCCTCCAGCCAACGGCCGCCTGCGCGCTCGCTGCTACAGAGCTTCCCCTACAACTTTCATCCTGGCCTTCCCGACCTGCTCGACTTTCCCCGCGAGGCGTGGTTGCGCTCGCTGCGCTCGGCACTACGCGACTCGCCGCTGGATTCGCTCGGCTATGGCGACCCGCGCGGCGTGCCCGCCTTGCGCGAAGCGCTTGCTGGCTACCTTGGGCGTGTGCGGGGGGCTGACGCCGACCCCGAGCACATGCTCGTATGCACCGGCTTCACGCAAGGGCTCTCGCTGCTCTGCCGCGCGCTACGCGGACGCGGCGTCGAGCAAGTGGCGCTCGAGGATCCTGGCTGGCATCCGCACCGGCTGATCGTCGAACAAGCCGGCCTCGAGGTGGTGCCGATCCCGGTCGACGAAGGCGGGTTGCGCGTCGACGTGCTTGCCGCGACCGGGGCCTCGGCGGTTCTGCTCACGCCCGCTCACCAGTTTCCAACTGGTGCTGTGCTCGCACCTGAGCGACGTGCCGCGCTGATCGAGTGGGCCGAGGACGAACGGCTGATCGTCGAGGACGACTACGACTCCGAGTTTCGCTACGACCGCGTGGCGGTCGGCGCGCTGCAAGGGCTGGCCCCGGAGCAGATCGTCTACATCGGCTCCGCCAGCAAGCGGCTGGCGCCCGCGATGCGACTTGGTTGGATGCTGTTGCCGTCCTGGCTGACGTGGGAGCTGACCGCGGCGAAGACGATCGAGGACTGCGGCTCGGAGGTCGTCGGCCAGCTGGCGCTGCGCGACTTCATCGCCCGTGGCGAGCTCGACCGCCACGTGCGCCGCATGCGGCTGCGCTATCAACGCCGTCGCGAGGCGCTGCTCGGAGCAGTCGCTCGCTGGCTGCCCGACGCGCTCGTCAGCGGGGCGGACGCCGGCCTGTTCGAGCTGGTAATGCTGCCCGACGGCGTCGAGGAGTCGCTGCTACTGCGCGTGGCCGCCAAGCTTGGAGTCGGTGCCGAGGGGCTCGCACTACACCGCTTCGCCGCCAACGGGCCGCCGGGTGTGCTGCTCGGCTACGGCAACCTCTCCAAGCCGGCTATCGAGCAGGGCGTGCGCTTGCTCGGCGAAGCATACGCTCAGGGGCGGCGCACAGTCTTCCGCGCGGTTTGAGGTGGGGCCGCGAGACCGTCTCGTCACAAGACCCCACCCATATCGCAAACTGACAGCGCCTTGAACGCTACGAGTAGATCCCGAATTTTTGGCCTTCGAGCGACCCGGCCAGTTGGAGTTCCTCGGTTGATTCAAGCCTAGCTTCCGATCCGGCGATTTCCAGTTTTAGTTTCTTTTTTTCAGTTTCGTTTTGGACTTCTTCGATGGCCTGTTTTTCACCAGATACTTTGAAAAACAGGCTCTCGGTCACCACTTCCGTGTTCACCGGGGACGCTTCCCCGGCAACATTGCCAGTCATCGTAAATTTGCCTTCAACGGGGCACGATCCGCCACCTTTTTCCAACGTCACCATCCCAAATTCCGTGCCCGTTTCTGCTTCAAGAACATCTGCTACGCTTTTTTTCGAAGTCCCTTCAATCCACCATAGCTGATCCTTCAGCGCTTTTATGGTTACCGTTACGATACACCCAGGTGACCCAGATATTTCGCATTCTTCCAGTGTTATTTTGAGATTTTTGGTTCCCCCTCCCGGTTCGATAGTAACTTCGTATTTATCTTTTTTGCAGATAAGGTGTAGCCCAGGGAATATTTTGACCCACATGGAAGTTGGACCGCTTGTGCCCTTGGCTAACAAGCTTTCTTCGATGGCCGCTCCTTTGAAATGAAACGTAGGTCCCGCCGCCGATGCAGCTCCCGATGCGACTGCGCTAATCGTGATCGTGATCGCGAAGCATAGCCCTATTGTCTTGATGAATCTCATTTTCACATGCTCCCGTCTTAGTCTTGGATTGATTGATCGGCGCCAGGCAATTCCCCAGCGGGAGATGCCCGACACCGCGCCGCCTACATTACATCCCAAATAATGGAAGATGGCGTGAAAGTGGACCTATGCTACCAGTGGACACCCGATCGGCCGACCGGCCGCCGGGGCCCTCCTCGGCTACGGCAACCTCTCCGAGCCAGCGATTTGAGCGAGGCGTGCGATTGAGCGAGGCGTGCGATTGCTTGGCGAGGCTTACAGCCAGACCGCTAGCGTCTCACGACCAGCACGACCCCGGCCACGAGCAGCACCAGCCCGACGACGCGAAGCGGCGGGATCGACTGCTTTGAGACTCCGAGCAGTCCGAAACGGTCGATCACTACAGCCGCGGCAAGCTGACCTGAAATCACGATCGCGGTCAGGCCGCTGACCCCAAGCGTGCGCACCGTGAGGATGGCCACCGTTACATACACGGCCCCGAGCAAGCCTCCGACAAGCGCCCACGCCGGCGCTTTGCCAACTTGACCGAAGCTTTCCAGGCCGCCGTAGAAGAGCGAGGCGACGATCGCCAGCGCGACCGTACCCACAACGAAGGAGAAGGTGGCGGCCTGCACGCTGCCGATGCTGCGGCCCAGCCGTGAGTTGACGGGCGCCTGCATTCCCACGAGCACGCCGGCCAGCGCCGCCAACAGCACAGCCAGCGTGCGCGTCACTTCGCCTCCAGCCAGTTCTGGCCCACTCCGACGTCCACCGCCATCGGCGGCGAGTGCTCCCAAACGCCACACATCTCCTCCTCGATCAAAAGACACGCCGCCTCGCGCTCATCGGGCGGCACTTCGAACAACAGCTCGTCGTGAATCGTGAGGATCTGCTTGGTGGCGAGACCCGTGTCCCGCAGCGCGTTATGACAGCGCACCATCGCCAGCTTGATGATGTCGGCCGCGGTTCCCTGAATGACCGTGTTGACTGCCAAGCGCTCGCCGAGCGAACGCACCTGGTAGTTGCGGGCCTGCAGCTCTGGGATCTGGCGGCGCCGGCCCCACAGCGTCTTGACGTGACCCTCCTGCTTGGCCAGCTCGATCGTCTCCTCGATGAACCGCGCGACGCGCGAGAAGCGCGCTAGATATGCGTCGATGAAAGCTTTGGCCTCCTCGCGCGGGATGTTCAGCCGATTAGCCAGGCCGAAATCCGACAGGCCGTAGACGATCCCGTAGTTGATCATCTTGGCCTTCGAGCGCATTCCCGGATCGATCTGCTCGGGCGTGACACTAAACACCTCCGAGGCCGTGGCCGTGTGAACATCTTCGCCGCGCTCGAAGATCTCCACGAGCACCTGCTCTTCGGCCGCATGCGCAAGCACGCGCAGCTCGATCTGGGAGTAGTCGGCTGAGATCAGCACGCAGCCATCTTCCGCCTCGAAGCAGCCGCGGATCTCGCGCCCCAATGGAGTGCGAATCGGGACGTTCTGCATGTTCGGGTTGGTGGATGCGAGGCGTCCAGTCTGCGCTCCGGCCTGCAGGAAGGTGGTGTGGATGCGCGAGCGCTCATCCACCATCTGTGGGAGCACATCCAGGTAGGTCTTGATCAGGGTTGAAAGCTCGCGCCAGCGCTCGATACACGGCACGATCTCGTGCTCCTCGCGGATCGCCTGCAATACACGCGCATCGGTGGAGAAGCCCGTCTTGCCGCGACGCTTGCGCGAAAGACCAAGCTTGACGAACAGGATCTCGCCCAACTGCTGGGGCGAGCCAATCGTGAACTCCTCCTCAGCCAGCGTAAAGATGCGCGTTTCCAGCGCCGCGATCTCCTCGTAGACGCGTTCGGTGATCTCTCGCAAGCGCTCCACGTTCAAGCGCACACCGAGCAGCTCCATCTCGCGCAATACCGGCACCAACGGCAGCTCGATGTCTCCCATCACCGCTTGCAGCTCGCGCTGGGCGATCTGTTCGCGCTGCCACGCGGCCAGCGCGCCAAGCAACAGCGCCTGAGCGGCCACAGGGTCCTCGACGTCGGCCACCAGGCCGCGCTCTTCGCACAGCTCGTCAAACGGATAGCCGCGACGAGCGGGCTCCAGCAGGTAGGCGCCGAGCAGCGTGTCGTGCACGAGGCCAGGTGGAACCAAGCCAAGCGCCTTCGCGTCGTGGGCGACGACGGGATGATCGGCGCAAGCGGCCACCACTTCCTCCGGGCTCAGGCAGTCGCCGACAAGCACACTCCCGCGCCGAGCCCTACCGGCAGGCGCCTGCTTGACAGCATGCGCCTCGCCCTCCGGCATAGGCTCACTTCCTGGCGACGGCTGACCATTCGACGGCGACTGGGCCTCCAGCAATGACTCCGCGTTCGGCGGCGATTCCACGTTCGGTGACAACTGGGCGTAGACGGCAAAGCGCCATGGCGAGCCTTCGGCGAACAGCTCGCCCTCTGGCGCTTCGATCGAGCTGACCACTACACACAGCTCCTGCGCCGCCGCGTCGCTCGCCGATGCGAGCTTGGCGATGTCGGCCACCGCACCGTGCCGCACATGTGCTGTGAGCTTGATCTCGTCCGAGGAGGTCGTCTTGGTCAGCTCCACCTCGCCGAGCGCCTCCTCCAGGCGGCGCAGTGGGTCGCGCAGCTCGTAGCGGCGAAAGACCTCGCGCAGGCGCGAGCGATCGGGCTCACGTACGGCCTCGCCGTTCGGGTCGAAGTCGAGCGTCAGATCACGCTGCACGGTGGCGAGGCTCATCGACATGCGCGCGTTCTTCGCGTGCTCGACCAGATTCTGTTTGCGCTTGGGGCCGCTGATCTCATCCACGTGCGCCAAGACCTGCTCCAGTCCACCGAAGCGCTGGATCAGCTCGCTGGCGGTCTTCTCGCCGATGCCGGGGATGCCGGGGATGTTGTCGGAGGTGTCGCCCTTCAGGCCGTAGAAGTCGGGGATCAGCTCAGGCGGCAAGCCATAGCGGTCGATCACCGCCTGGCGGTCGTACAGCTTGGTCTCGGTGATGCCGCGCGCCGTGGCCATCACCTGCACGAGGCCCTGCTCGTCGATCAGCTGGAAGACGTCTCTGTCGCTGGTCAGGATCGTCACAGGCACGCCGGCGCCACGCGCCTGCTCGGCAAGCGTCGCGATCACGTCGTCGGCCTCATAGCCCTCGAGCCTGATGTTGCGATAGCCGAACGCCTCGACCATGGGTTCCATCGCCGGCCACTGTGCCTTGAGCAGATCCGGGCGCGAGCGCCGCCCCGCCTTGTAGTCGGCGAACAGCTCCGTGCGCCCCGAACTGCCCGCGTCCCAGGCGACGACGGTGGGTTGCACGCCGTAGTCGGTGATGATCTTCACGAGCATCGAGGCGAACCCAAAGATCGCGTTGGTGGGCTCGCCCGTGGAGGTCGCGATCGACTCCGGCAATGCGTAGAAGGCCCGGTAGACGAGGCTGGGACCGTCGATCAGGAATACGCGGCGCTCCACGTGGAGCACTCTATTAGGGCCTCCCCGGGCAAGACCCTCGGGGCTACGGGGGGCCGCGACGCCCAAGCAAATAACATGCCGGACCGCCCGGCCAGCGCGCCGGCTACTTCGAGGAGGAGTCCCGTCCCAGTGAGTGTCACCCCCAGCGCGCAGTACCGCCTCACCATCCGCGTCAAGATCGACGAGCAGCAGGGCATGCTCGGCCAGGTCACCGACATGATCGGCGAGCAGGGCGGAATGGTGGTCGCCGTCGATCTCGTCGAGGCAGGCGCTGGGCACAGCGTGCGCGACATCGTCGTCGACGCCGGCAGTCGCGACCACTGGAACCGCATCCTCTCGGCGCTCAGCTCGCTCGCCGGCGCCGAGGTGATCGACACGACCGACCGTACCTTCCTGCTGCACGTCGGCGGCAAGATCGAACAGCACAACAAGCATCCGCTGAAGACGCGCGACGACCTTTCGATGGCCTACACCCCTGGCGTGGCGCGTGTATGCACGGCGATCAAGGACGATCCTGACAAGGCCTTCCAGTACACGATCAAGCGCAACACGGTGGCCGTCGTTTCCGACGGCACGGCGGTGCTCGGTCTCGGCGACATCGGGCCGGCCGCGGCGATGCCGGTGATGGAGGGCAAGGCGTGCCTGTTCAAGGAGTTCGCCGGCGTGGACGCCTTCCCGATCTGCCTCGACACGAAGGACACGGATGAGATCGTGCGGGCCGTCACCCTGATAGCGCCGGCCTTCGGCGGGATCAACCTGGAGGACATCTCGGCCCCACGCTGCTTCGAGGTCGAGGAGCGCCTCAAGCGCGACCTGAACATTCCCGTCTTCCACGACGACCAGCACGGCACCGCCGTGGTCGTACTGGCAGCACTGCTGAATGCGGTCAAGTTGACCGGCCGCAGCCTCGCGGAGCTAAAAGTGCTCGTGATCGGGCTCGGAGCCGCGGGCGTCGCCGTCACCAAGATCCTGCTGGAGGCGGGTGTGCGAGACATAATCGGCGCCGACTCGCGCGGCGCGCTCTCGACTTTGCGCGAGGACTACCTCGACGGGACGATGAGCTCCGTCAAGCGCTGGTATGCCGAGTCGACCAACAGCGAGCAGCGCACCGGCAGCCCCGCCGACGTGATCGAGAGCGCCGACCTGCTCGTCGGCCTCTCCGGGGCGAGGGCTCTGCCTGTCGAGGCACTGGCCAGGATGAACAAGGACGCGATGGTCTTCGCGATGGCCAATCCCAACCCCGAGGTGATTCCCGAGGAGGCCGCTCCCTATGTGCGCATCATGGCCACCGGACGCTCGGACTACCCCAACCAGATCAACAACGTGCTCTGTTTCCCCGGCATCTTCCGCGGCGCGCTCGACGTGCGCGCGCGTTCGATCACCGAGCAGATGAAGATGGTCGCGGCGACAGCGATAGCCGCGATCGTCGACGATCAGGAGCTGCGCGACGACTACATCATTCCCTCCGTCTTCAACCGCGACGTGGCCCCTGCTGTCGCGGCCGCCGTGGCCGAGCAGGCGCGTGCCAGCGGCGACGCGCTCGCCGGGCAAGAGGTCGGCTACGCGCAGGGCGATACCCTGACCGGCATGGGCACCCTTTCGGGCACAGGCGAACAGCGCGTTCACAGCAACGGCTGAGGCATAGGCGACCGGCCACACCGCGCCGGCCATGCGACAACGGACGGAGCTAGAAGGCCATGCGGATAGCGATTACCGGAGCGACGGGCCTGATCGGCCGTCGGGTGGTGGCGGCGCTGAGAGAGCGCGGCGACGAGGTGACGACACTCTCGCGCGACCCTCGGCAGGGAGAGCAGTGGGACCCAATGCGCGAACCGGCGCCCGCTCGAGCGCTCGCCGGGCGCGACGCGATCGTGCACCTGGCCGGCGAGAACATCGCGCAGCGCTGGAGCGCCGCGGCCAAGCAGACCATTCGCGACAGCCGCGTGACCGGCACGCACAATCTCGTGCGGGGGCTGGGCGAGCTGGCCGAGGCCGAGCGGCCGCGGGTGCTGGTGAGCGGCTCGGCGATCGGCTACTACGGCGCCCACGGCGACGAGCCGATCGACGAGGAGGTACCAGCGGGCAGCGACTTCCTTGCACAAACGTGCCAAGCATGGGAGGCCGAGGCCGACGCGGCAGAACACCACGGCGTGCGCGTGGTGAAGGTCCGCACCGGCGTTGTGCTCGACCGGGAAGGCGGTGCGCTTGCCAAGATGCTGCCGCCCTTCAAGCTGGGCGTTGGTGGGCCGGTCGCCGGCGGGCGCCAGTACATCTCCTGGATCCACCCAGACGACCTGGTGGGAATCGTGCTCGCGTCGATCGACGAGCAGCAGTGGCAAGGGGCGATCAACGCCACCGCGCCCGAGCCGCAGCGCAACGGCGACTTCTCCAAAGCTCTCGGGCGCGCGCTGCACCGCCCCTCGTTTCTGCCTGTGCCGGGGGCCGCGCTTGGGCTTCTCTACGGAGAGATGGCCGAGATCGTCACGACCGGCGCGCGCGTGTTGCCCGCCAAGGCGCTGGTACTCGGCTACCAGTTCCGCTACCCCAAGCTCGACGCTGCACTACGGGCCGCGCTCGGCAGCGACTAAAGGAATGAGCTGCGAGATGCTCATGGATCGTAAACGCCGGGGTGTATGGCTCGTCTTTTGAATGATCCTCCGACACCCCCCTTTTGCGAACACATAGATAAAGGTTAGGTACCTAAATAAAGCACTCCGGCCCAAACAAAGGGGTATCGAGCGTGCAGGTCATTTCGAAAGACGGCTCAACCGGCGGTGTCGAACGCGTGCCAGAATACAGGGGCGCCGTTCACGATACGGTCGATGGCATATGTGGAAAGGGTCGTTTCGCCGTTCGGCTGTATCGAGTACCCGCCGAGCACCGAATCGCGTTCGTGCGTGGCGAAGAACTTGTCGATCGCCGCCTGGCGATCGTCGCCGTTGTTGCCGGCGGCGCGGATTGAGGCGAGCACCACGCTCATCGCCTCGTAGCCATACAGCGCATACGCTTCGCCCGCCATCGCGAAGTGGCGACGGTATTCGCTCAGCACGCGCCGCGCAGAGAGCGGATAGAGATGGATGGGCAGCAGTGGCGAGCCGACGAACGTCGCGCTTTCAGCGGCCTGGAGGTGTGCTGTGAACACGCTGTTGTCCATCGTCGCCGAGGCAAGCAGCGACAGGTGCGGCGCCGTGGTATGCAGCTCACGCCAGAGTTCTGCCGCTTCCTCGGTGGCGGTCGCGCTGACGAACACGGCCTGCGCGCCACTTTCAGAGATCTTCTTCACCTCGCCGGTGAAGCTCGAGGAGGGAGCGATCGTGATCGTGTCATCGCCCACCACCTTGATCCCAGCGTGTTCGGCGTCGCCTTGGACGATCGCCGCCAGCGGCGTGTCGAAGGGGTCCTGGTCCGCGATCAAATACAGCTTGTGTACCCCGAGTCGGCGCAGCAGCGCTACCTGCGCGGCCGCCTGAACCGTGTCACCTGGCGCGATCCGTCCGAACGTGCGCTTGCCCGTGAGATAGAAGCGTTCCGGCTCGCCCTGGTTGGCGTCAAACGAGGACGTCAACCCGATGTAGGGACTTGCCGGGCTGACCTGCAGGATGCCGGCGGCGTTGGTGAGCGGCAGCGACACGGCCGTCGCACCGGAGTTGAAGTCGCCGAGATAGGCGATCGTCGTGGGGTCCTGCGCCGCCGCCTTCGCGTTGGAGGCGGTGACCCCCGGATCCCACTCTCCTGTCGTGGGGCTGGAATCGTCGAGTGACACGTAGCTGACCGTGAAGTGCCCTACGTGCCCCTGCGCATCGGAGAGCGCGAGCTTCTCGCCACCGACGATCTGCTGTGAGATCGACCCCTCTGGACCCTGCAGCGGCAAGCTCGAGTAGATCGTCAGCTGACTGCCGACGTTCTCCGCGGCAGTCGAGCTGCTTACGCCGCCACAGCCGCTTAGCGCCGGCAGAAGGGCGAGAGCGGCAAGGACCCCGGTGCCCGCCCAGCGCGCGCGCACGCGATAGCTAGTGTCCGGGGTCGCGACGGCCCGGAAGGTAGCCGGCGAGGATCTTCAGCGAAGCGCCGACGATGGTGACCAGCGTCGCGAGCATGAACGAGTCAAAGCCCTTCGCTCCAAGCGCCCAAAGCACGATCCAAATGACCAGCCCGGCGGTTACGGTGAGTACCAGTCCCATTGCGGGCGAATCCTATAACAGCCTGCGCGATTAGGACGCCGCATAGTCACGTAGGCGGGGGCGACTCGACCACGGTTGCTCGGGCGGGCAGGCGACGCGCGGACGTGAGCGTCCGGAAATCCTATGCCGAAAGGGCGGCAGCGAGTTCGCCGACGACTTCCCCGACGGCTCCGGCGGGATCCTCGGACTCGGCCGCGGCGCGCACCAGGCGCGTGCCGACGATCACGCCGTCCGCCCCGGCCTGTGCCGCTTGCAAAGCATGCTCGGGGGTCGAGATCCCGAAGCCAAGCGCTACAGGCGCGGCTGTACTTGCCTTCGCGCGGCTCACCACCTCGGCAAAGCGATCCGACAGCGCGGCCCGCTCGCCGGTCGTGCCGACGACCGACACGGTGTAGAGAAAGCCGCGCGCTCGCTCCCCGATCCTGGCAAGCCGCTCCGGTGGCGTGGTGGGCGCGACCAACGGCACCAGCGCAAGACCGTAGTCGTCGCAAGCCGCAAGCACCTGTGGCGCCTCCTCCAATGGCAGGTCCGGAACGATCAGCCCGCTGGCACCACTCTGGGCAAGACGCTCGACGAACGCCTCTGCCCCCGGCGCAAGGACCATGTTGGCGTAGCACATGAGTATCACCGGCACCTTTGGCGCAAGTGTCCGCGCGACCTCGAGCACGCCTGTGAGGCTCGCGCCCGCGGCGAGCGCGCGTGTCCCGGCCTCGTGGATCACCGGACCGTCGGCAAGGGGATCGGAATAGGGCACGCCCAGCTCCAGCAGATCCGCACCGGCGGCAATGCAGATCTGGCCGATCTTCGCCGACTCCTCGAGCGTTGGAAAGCCCCCCATCAGGTACGGCATCAGCGCGGCCCGCTTGCCGCTACTCGCGAAAGCAGCAGCGATCTTGTCGATGCCGGTGGCCTGTCCCCCGTCATGGGGGATCGCGGTAGCGCTCACGGCCCCCATCCCAAGACAAAAAGAGCCGGCTGGCCCGTGCCGCACAGCGCGACCGGCCAGACGGGAAGCCTCAAGGGGACAAGCGAATCTTGTCTCCCAAAAAAATATTCAGCCGGCATCAAGCACCTCAGCCAAGTCCTTGTCCCCGCGCCCTGACAGACACACTAGGTCCAGCTCCCCGTCTGGCTGCGCAAGCGTCCAGGCGAGCGCATGCGCGGTCTCGAGCGCCGGAATGATCCCCTCCAGGCGCGCCACCTCACGGAACGCAGCGAGCGCCTGGCGATCGGTGATGGCCTCGTAACGGGCCCTGCCAATGTCACGCAGGTGCGCGTGTTGAGGTCCGGTGCCCGGGTAGTCCAGGCCGGCCGAGATCGAATGCGCCTCAACGATCTGGCCCTCCTCGTCCTGCATCACCGCTGACAGCGCCCCGTGCAGCACGCCGGCGCGGCCGGCTACCGTCAGCGGCGCACCGTGGCGCTCGGTCTCGATCCCATCGCCCCCAGCCTCCACACCGACCAGCTCGACCCCCTCGTCGTCGAGGAAGGCCGTGAAGATGCCAAGAGCGTTGGAACCCCCGCCGACGCAGGCGATCACGCGCGCGGGCAGACGCCCCTCGCGCTCCAGCAGTTGCGCGCGCGCCTCGTCGCCGATCACGCGCTGCAGATCGCGCACCAGGGCAGGGTACGGCGCCGGACCGACGACCGAGCCGATTATGTAATGGGTGTCGCCGACGTTCGTCACCCAGTCGCGGATCGCCGCGGAGGTGGCCTCCTTGAGCGTGCGCGCACCGGCGTCCACCGCATGCACGCGCGCCCCGAGCAGTTCCATGCGCTGCACGTTAGGTGCCTGGCGGCGCGTGTCCTCGGTGCCCATGTAGATCACGCACTCGAGGTCGAGCAGCGCACAAACGGTGGCGGTCGCGACACCATGCTGACCGGCACCGGTCTCGGCGATGATGCGCTGCTTGCCCATGCGCTTGGCCAAAAGCGCCTGTCCAAGCGCGTTGTTGAGCTTGTGTGAGCCGGTGTGGTTGAGGTCCTCGCGCTTTAGATAAATGGGCCGGCCGACAAGCGCAGATATGCGCTCGGCGAGGTACAGGGGAGTGGGACGCCCGGCGAAGTCGCGCAGCAGAAGCTCGAGCTCTGCCCTGTACGCAGGGTCCTCGCGCGCGCCGAGCCAGGCTTGCTCCAACTCGGCCAGCGCCGGCATCAGCGTCTCAGGAACATATTGCCCCCCGTAGACCCCGAAGCGGTGCTCGACTGCGCTCACGTGGGCGAGCCTACCGACGGCGTCGCCTCCTGCGACGGCTCGCCGAGCGAGACCGTCTCGGTGGGCTCAGACTCGTGGGACGTGGCTGGCGCAGGTTCATGGGAAATGACGGCCTCCTCCGGCGCCTGCGCCGCGAAAGCGGCACGATCCACGGCGGCGAAGAAGTCGCGCAGCTTTGCCGGATCCTTGATCCCAGGCGCGCTCTCGGTGCCGCTGGCGGTGTCGACAGCGAACGGCCGTACGCGCTCAACCGCTTCGCCGACATTGCCGGACTCCAAGCCACCACTGAGGATCAGCGGCACTTTCGAGCGCCGGCCCGCCAGTAGCGCCCAATCGAACGTCTCACCCGTACCGCCGCGCAGCTGCTCCCGTCCCGGCACCGTCGAGCGTGCGTCAAGCAAATGGAAGTCCGTGTGGAAGCGTGCCGCATCTTGAATATCGGCCAGACCAGATACCTGCAGAGCCTTGATCACGCGCGCCCCGGTGCGGCGAGCGGCCTCCCCGCAGAAAGCGGGCCCCTCGTCACCGTGCAGCTGCAGCAGTGTCAAGCCAAGTTGCTCGCTGACGCCGACGATCTCCTCCATCTGCGCGTTGACGAACACCCCACACAACTCCACCTTGCGGCGCAGGCTCGTGGTGATGCGCTGTCCCTCGGCAAGCGAGCAGGCGCGCGGGGAGGCGTCGAAGAACACCATGCCCACCGCCCAGCTTCCGAGCTCGACGGCCAGCTCGGCGTCTTGCAGGCGCGTGATCCCGCAGATCTTCACGTGTGTATCGCGCTCAGACATGATGGCCCAACGGTAGCGGGCCGGGGAGTGCGTGTCCGGCGTGCCGCGAACACCGTCGCCAAGGTGAGCAGCGCTTACTCAGAGGGAGACCCACTCCTGGGTTTGCCCACCCGGGGAGAGTCGGCCCCTTACCCTTCGGGCGCGCTGGGATTCTTGATCGAGTTCGGCCGCGCCGTGAGCGTCACTTTGATCGTCTTCTTTTCATAGCTGCCACTGCCGGTGGCGCGCATCACTTCAACCGAGATCGTGTCGCCGGGCTTCTTGGACCCGATCAAAGACGAAAGGTCTTCAGCGCTGCTGATCGCTTTGCCATCGACACCGACGATGATGTCGCCGCCGACGGCCACCTTCCCGCCGCCCAGCTGCGCTTCGAGGTTGCCGCCGCGCAGACCAGCCTTGGCGGCCGGCGTGCCGGCTTCGACCGTCTCTACCATCGCGCCGCTCTTGACAGGCAGGTTCAGCCCCGATAGCGAGCCGTCGACGCTGATCGTGCTGACGCCAAGATAGGCGCCGCTGACAGTCCCGCCTTTCTCGAGCTGCGGAAGCTCGGACTTGGCGGTGTCGATCGGGATCGAGAAGCCGATCCCCACACTGCCGTCGCCGCTGCCGCCGGTCTCGATCTGAGAGTTGATGCCGATCACTTCGCCCTCCTCGTTGAGCAGCGGCCCGCCCGAGTTGCCGGGATTGATTGGCGCATCGGTCTGCAGGACGTTGTCGATCGAGAAGCCGTTGGGAGAGGTGATCTGACGCTGTAGCGCCGAGATCACCCCAGTGGTGAGGGTACGGTCGTAGCCGAAGGGGTTGCCGATCGCAAGCACCGGATCGCCGACCTGCGCCTTGCTGGAATTCCCGAGCGTCAATACGTGCATCGTGAGACCTTCGGTTGGGATGCGCAGCACGGCAAGATCGTTCGATGGATCCTTGCCGATGACTTTCGCTTCCACGGTCTTGCCGTGTTCAAAGCTGACCTCGACCTTGACGGCATTCTCGACCACGTGGTAGTTGGTCAGGATCGTGCCGTCGCTGTTGATCACAAAACCAGAGCCCGTGGCCGTCCCTTGCTCGCTTTCGCCGCCAAGGCTGAAAGGCGATTCGGTCTGGCGCACGATCGTCGAGGTTACAAGCGCCACGCCCGGCGCGTCCTTCTCGTAAATCTGATGCGGCGTCAACCCGGTGCTCTGCTGCGAAGCGTTCGAAGGCGCAATCGGCGTGGAGGCTTGCTGCACGATCGTGACCGTCTTCGACGAGGAGCCGAGATCGCCGGCAGCCGCGACCACAGCGACGACGAGCCCACCGCCGACCAGGGCCGAGAGAAGAGGAATGAGGAACGTGCGCTTCATTGGCAGTCAGGATGAAGCATGGCGATCAACGAGAACTAAAGAGGACCATGCGGCTGTATAAAAAATCAGGACGCAGGCGCCGATGAGCCTGCCAGTAGGGCAGCAAGCGCCTGCTCAGGCTCAGGCGCACGCATCAACGACTCACCGACGAGCACGGCCGCCACCCCTGCGCGCTCCAGTTGCTCTAGCTGCTCGGGCTTGGAGATCCCAGACTCGGATACCACCGTCGTCCCTGCCGGCATCTCCGCAAGCAGCCGCTCCGTACGTCCGACATCGACGCTGAAATCACGCAGGTCGCGGTTGTTCACGCCGATCAGCCGCGCCCCAACCTGCTCTGCGCGCATAAGCTCGTCGCGATCGTGCACCTCCACGAGCACATCCAAGTCAAGCCCGAGCGCACGGTCGTGTAGCGAGGCAAGCTCCTCCGGCTCGAGCGCGGCCACGATCAACAGCACAGCATCCGCGCCGGCAACCACAGCCTCATACAGCTGGTATGGATCGACAACGAAGTCCTTACGCAAGATCGGCAGCTCAGATGCGTCGCTCGCAGTGTCGATATCGGCCAGCGAACCGTCGAAGTTGGGCCCCTCGGTCAGCACCGACAGAGCACTCGCCCCACCGCGCTCGTAGGCGCTGACGATCTCTGCGACGTCAGGCTCCGGCTCGCGCAGCTT
The DNA here is from genome assembly GCA_049287685.1 of Solirubrobacteraceae bacterium. GTDB lineage: Bacteria > Actinomycetota > Thermoleophilia > Solirubrobacterales > Solirubrobacteraceae > Palsa-744. The sequence goes on from JBAQGH010000028.1 coordinate 24,499, forward strand.
GCCCGCCGACGGAGAGCGGCGCTTGAACTCGGCGATCACAGAAATACCCGGGGTAGCAAGCGCATGGCGAAACCGGCTCGGTCGGCGCGAGCTTATGTCTGTCCCGATAGGTGTTTGTTGCTTGCGACGCTCAACCTCTTGACGAGTTTCGGCCAAGATGCGGTCCAACACAGTCATCCCGCCACCTGCTCAGGTGCGTGGCGTCGGCTGGCTTGCACATAACGTTCGAGCGCCGCGGACGCGCCCCCAGACGCGATCGCCGCGCGAGCAGCCTCGACACCGCTTGCGATCGAATCGGCGGCACCGGCGGCGTAAATCGCGGCACCCGCATTGATCAACACCAGATCGGCACGCACGCTCTGCTCACCGTCGAACACCGCACGCGTGACCGCGGCGTTCTCGGTCGGAGACCCACCGCCAAGCAGCGGGTCGGACGGGTCCGCAAGCCCGATGCCGACGTCCTGGGGCCTGAGCACGTAGCGCTTCAGCTCGTCGCCGTTGACCTCGACGACGTGGGTGGCCGCCGAGGTGGAGACCTCGTCGAGCCCGTCCTCGCCGGCGACGACAAGCGCACGCTGCACACCTAGGCGGGCCAGCGCTCCGGCGATCGTCTCCAGGAAGCTCGAATCGGCGACGCCCACAAGCTGCTGGTTTGCTCCCGCCGGATTGGTCAGCGGCCCAAGGAAGTTGAAGATGGTGCGCACCGCCAGCTCGCTGCGGACCGGCACGACGAAACGAGTGGCCTGGTGGTGGGCGGGCGCGAACATGAAGCCGAAGCCGGCCTCCTCGATGCACCGCGCGACGGCCTCAGGCCCAAGGTCGATGCGCGCGCCAAGTGCCTCCAGCAGGTCGGCCGAGCCAGACGAGCTGGTCGCCGAGCGGTTGCCATGCTTGGCCACGGCACAACCGGCGCCTGCCGCCACCAGGGCGGCCGTCGTGGAGACGTTGAAAGTGCGCCGTCCGCCACCCGTACCGGCCGTGTCGAGCAGGTCGTGACGCTCGGTGGAAACATGCACGGCCAGCTCGCGCATCGTGCCGGCCAGCCCGGCGAGCTCGTCGACCGTCTCCCCCTTTGTGCGCAGCGCGATCAGGAAGGCAGCGATCTGGGTCTCCGAGACGTCGCCGTGCATGATCTCGGCGAGCACTTCCGCGGCCTCCTGTCGGCTCAGGTCCCTGCGGGAGGCGACCGCGTCGATCGCGCTTGTGAGTACCGGATTGGGCATTTACTTGTCGAGGAAGTTCTTCAGCAACAGCTTGCCCTCGTCGGTGAGCACCGACTCGGGATGAAACTGGACGCCCTCGGCCGGCAGCTCGCGATGGCGCAACGCCATCAACACCCCCCCACCGTGAGCAGTCGCTTCGAGACAGTCCGGCAGCTGCTCGTCCACGACAAGCGAGTGATAGCGCCCGACCTTCAGCGGCGAAGTGAGCCCCGCGAAGATCGTGCGCCCGTCGTGCTCGATCGTGGTCGCCTTGCCGTGCACGGGCTCGTGCAGCTTGACGACGCCGCCGAACGCCTGGGCCATCGACTGGTGACCCAGGCAGACGCCAAGCGTGGGGATACCGGCTTCCGGCATCCGCCGGGCCACCTCCAGCGAGATGCCGGCCTCGTTGGGAGTGCAAGGGCCCGGCGAGATCACGCAGCGACCGTAGGAGTCCTCGAGCAGCTGCTCGAGGGTGGCCGCGTCGTTGCGCACGGCACAGACTTCGGCGCCCAGCTCGCCCAGGTACTGAACGAGGTTGTAGGTAAACGAGTCGTAGTTGTCGATGACCAGCACTCGCATCGCTAAACCCGCCCTGCTTGCAGCTGGCCCTTCGTCACAACGACACATGCCCTTGATGACGCTCATTCATGCTCAAGCCCAATCCGCCTGTTCGCAGGCAAGCTCGACGGCGCGCAGCACGGCCTTGCTCTTGTTCACCGACTCTTCGTACTCATACTCGGGCTTGGCGTCGGCCACGGTACCGCCGCCGGCCTGCACGTGTGCGACCCCGTCCTTGACGACGACGGTGCGGATGTGGATCGCGGTGTCGAGGTCGCCCGTGTAGCTGAGGTAACCGATCGCGCCGCCGTAGCCACCGCGCTTGGTGGACTCCAGCTCGTCGATTATCTGCATCGCGCGCACCTTCGGCGCGCCTGAGAGCGTGCCCGGGGGCAGCACGGAGCGCAGCGCATCCATCGCACCGACGTCCTCGCGCAAGCTGCCAGACACCGAAGAGACGATGTGCATCACATGGCTGTAGGTCTCGATCTCCATCAGCTCGTCGACCGCGACACTGCCGTACTCGCATACGCGTCCCAGGTCGTTGCGCCCGAGGTCGACGAGCATCACGTGCTCGGCGCGCTCCTTCTCGTCTTCCAACAGCTCATCGGCGATACGCCGATCCTGCTCGGGGCTCGAGCCGCGCGGGCGCGTGCCGGCGATCGGACGCGTGGAGACGTGGCCCGCGGAGACGGTGAGCAGCGGCTCGGGGCTCGCGCCGGCGATCTGAAAATCGCCAAAGTCCAAGAAGTACATATAGGGACTTGGGTTGACGGTGCGCAGCCCCCTGTATATAGAGAACCCCTCGACGGGCACCTCCGCCGACCAGCGCTGCGAAGGCACGACCTGGAAGGCGTCGCCCGCATAGATGTACTCGACGATCCTCGCCACCATCGCTTCAAAATGCTCGCGCGACATGTTCGACTCAAAGCGCGGCGCCGCGCGCGAGCCGGCTTTCGCGCCGGCCGGCACAGGGCCGGCCAGGCATGCCCGCACTTCGGCGATCGTGCCCTCCGCGGCCTCGCGAGCCCGCTCAGGGTCCAGCGCGACGTCCAGGTCTGCATTGGCCACAATCGTGATCGTGTGCTTGAGATGATCGAACGCGACAAGCGCGTCGGTCAGCATCAGCGCCATGTCCGGCAGACCGAGTGCATCCGAGTTCGGCTCGCCAAGCGGCTCCACTGTACGAACCAGGTCATAGCCGAAGAAGCCCACAGCACCCCCCGTGAACGGGAACCCACCCACCCCGTCGGGCAGCGGCGCCTGGCGACAGCCGGCGACTGCCGCCGCCGCGGCGGCATATGGGTCCCCCGGATCGCCAAGCGACCAGCGCAACACCGAGCGCGGGCGAAAGCCGATGAACGAGTAGCGGCCCATGCGCTGACCTTGCTCGGCCGACTCCAGCAAGAAGGCAGGCTCACTCGGCGCCAGCTCACGCAACTTCAGAAATGCCGAGACCGGCGTCTCGCAGTCGGCGATGAACGTCTCGTGCAGAGGGATCAGGTTGTAAGCACCCGTCGCCCGCGATGGGGCCGCACTTCCGGCGGCGCTCATCGCGCGCATCCCACCAGGACCGGACGCGCGGGCGCGCGAAAGCCCGCGGGGTCCCGGCTGACGCTACCGGCGGCGCTCATTGAGCACGCCCTCCGCGTCCGACAGCGCCAGGCCGCGGCTGTGCAGCAGTACGAGCAGGTGATATGCAAGATCGGCAGCCTCTTCGGCCACCCGCTCGTCGGTCTCTTCGCGTGCGGCGCGGGAGACCTCCTCGGCCTCCTCCATCACCTTCTCGCCGATGCGCTTGGGATCGTCGAGCAACTCCACGGTATAGGAGCCCGCGGGCCGCTCATTTGCGCGCACGCGCAAGGTGCGCTCGAGCGCCGGCAGCGTCTCGTGCGGGGCGGGCGGCTCGAGCTCGCCGCGATAGAAACAGCTGCGCTCGCCCGTGTGACAGGCCGGTCCGGCAGCCTCGACGAGCGCGAGCAGCGCATCGCCGTCGCAGTCGACACGCAGCGCGCGCAGCGCCTGGGTGTTGCCGCTCGTGGCGCCCTTGTGCCACAGCTCCTGGCGCGAGCGGCTCCAAAGGTGCAGCTCGCCAGTAGCGCGCGTACGCTCCAGCGCAAGCTCGTTCATGTAGGCAAGCGTTAGCACCTCGCCGCTGCTCCAGTCCTGCACCACACAAGGCACGAGACCGCGCTCGTCATAGACGAGGAGTTGCTCCACTTCGTCGGCTGCCACTGCATTCATCCGCCGAATTGTAGGTTGCAAGGGACATGGTCTCGTTGCTGGAGAGAAAGCTGATCGTCGTAACCGGTAAGGGCGGGGTCGGCAAGAGTACGGTTGCCAGCGCCCTGGGGCTCGCCGCGGCACAGCAAGGGCTGCGCACGATCGTGGTCGAGCTCGGTGCCCAGCATCATCTGCCCAACCTCTTCGCGGCCCGCGAAACGGGCCCCGAGATTTCTGATCGGGCAGTGCACGCCGACAGCAATGAGCCTGCCCGCAACAGGCACCACACCGACCATCGCGACGGCGAGGAGATCGAACTGCAGGAGGGCCTCTGGGCCACGTCGATCGACCCGGACCACGCGCTCGCCGAGTGGTTGCAAACCCTCACCGGCCGCATCTCGGCTCGTCTGCTCGCATCAAGCAGCACCTTCCAGTATTTCGCGGCCGCGGCTCCCGGTGTGAAGGAGCTGGTGAGCATGGTCAAGCTGCGCGAGCTGTGCGACGGACGCGGCGCAGTCAAGAGCGGATCGAACGATTCAAGTCGCGAGAGACGGGGCCGAATGGCCTATGACCTCGTCGTGCTCGACGCTCCCGCCAGCGGCCATGCGCTTGCGATGCTGCGCTCGCCGCGGACGTTCTCCGCGATCGTGCGCGTCGGCCCTCTGGCCGAGCAGGCACAGGCGCTACGCGAACTACTCGAAGACGCGCGGCGATCGGCGTATGTCGCGGTAACCCACGCGAGCGAGATGGCCGTCACCGAGACGCTGGAGCTGGAGGAAGGCTTGCGCGTCGAGCTCGACCGCGACCTCGACGCGGTGATCGTCAATGGCACCATGCCAAGACGCTTCAGCCGGCAGGATTTGGAGCGAATCGCGCTGGCGAGGAGGGACGGCGGCGACGGCGCGGACGCCAATGTCGCAAGCAACGCCGTGCGAATGGCGCGAACCGTCAACGATCGCGCCCGCATCCAGCTGGCGCAAATAGCCCGCCTGCGCCGTCAGCGGTTTGCCGGCGGCTCGCCGCCGGCTGTGCTGACGCTGCCTTTCGCGTTCGTCCCGGTCTTCGATCTCGATGCGGTGCGCCGGATAGGTGACCGGCTAGGGCGCAAGATCTGAGAGCCGTACGACCCGCCATCCGGCCTCAGGTAATCCCCAGCCGATCGAGCAACCCCTCGTCACCACGCCAGTCGCGTCGCACGCGCACCGACAAGTCCAAGTGGACGTGACAGTCCAGCTCACGCTCGATCTCCTTGCGCGCGGCGGAGCCAATCGCCTTGATCATGCGTCCGCCCGCGCCGACGACGATCCCCTTCTGGGACTCGGTCTCGACCCACAGCAGCGCGCGCACCCGCACCAAGCCATCGCGCGGGTGTTCGATCTCTTCGACGATTGCCTCCACGGCGTGGGGCAGCTCTTGGAAGGTGCGTCTGATCGCCGCCTCGCGCACCAGCTCTGCCAGCAGCACCGACAGCGGCTGATCCGAGATCGCCTGTGGGGAGAACATGAACGGACCTTGCGGCATCAGCTCGGCGAGGTGCTCCACAAGCTCGCCGACACCCTTGCCGGTGCGCGCGGAGATCGGGAATATCTCACCACCGAGGTCAAGCTCAGCGGCAGCTGCCAGCACCGCAACGGTCGCGGCACGGTCGAGCCGGTCGACCTTGTTGATCGCGATCGCCACCGGCACATCCACCTCGGCGAGCGCCTGCGCGATATAGCGGTCGCCGGCGCCGACCCCCTGCTCTCCGTTGAGTACGAGCAGCACCGTATCGGAGCCCCCCAGTTCCAGTCGCACGCGGCCGGCCATGCGCTCGGTCAGCATGTCACGGGGACGCTGAACGCCGGGCAGGTCGACGAGCACGATCTGCCACCGTGCTTCGGTGCGCACGCCGCGAATCGCCCGGCGCGTGGTCTGCGGGCGATCGGAGACGATCGCGACCTTGCCACCGACGATCGCGTTGACGAGCGTCGACTTGCCGACATTGGGGCGGCCCGCCAGCGCGACAAAGCCGCTGCGCGTCACCGCTGCGTCGGGCTCCATGGCGGGATCGCTCACGAATTGCCCCAGCGCATGATCTCGGCTTGCAGCGCCAGCATCTCGCCTTCGTCTGTCTCGTGGTCCATGCCGACGAGGTGAAGCGTCCCGTGCACGATCGCCTCGCCCACATCGCTCGTGAAGGCCGGACAGATCACGACATCGCCAAGCTCGCGTGGAACGCCTGCTCCGGGAGCGTGCGGATCGGCTCCGTCGACGGGGAAGGACAGCACATCTGTGGGTCCGTCTTTGCGACGATGCTCGCCGTTTAGCTCGGCCATACGCTCGGCACCAACGAACTCGACAGCGAGATGCCCCGCCTCGACACCGGCCGATGCGAGCGCCAGCGCGCACAACCGTTCGACCCGCCACTGAGGAAGCGGCCCCGCGAGCAGTTGTGCGCCGAAGACCTCGACCTCGAGCATCGATGCAGGCGGCTCAGGCTCGACGCTCGGCCAAACGCTGAACCACGACCTGCTCCCCGGCATCGTCGGCCTCTCCCACGGCAGCCTGCCCGGATCGCCCGGAAACAGCGGGCCGCATAGGGGCCTCATGTCGCCCACGTCCGTCGTCGGTCGTGCGCCTGCCGTGCTCGTCATATGCCTCCACGATCCGCTGCACGAGCTTGTGGCGCACCACATCCTCACCGCCGAAGCGCACGAACTCGATGCCCTCGATCGCATCGAGCACCTCTCCTACCACAACGAGGCCCGAGCGTTGCTCGCGCGGCAGGTCGACCTGGGTGATGTCGCCCGTGACAACCATCTTGGAGCCGAAGCCGAGCCTCGTCAGGAACATCTTCATCTGCTCGGGAGTCGTGTTCTGGGCCTCGTCGAGAATCACAAACGAATCGTTGAGCGTGCGCCCGCGCATGAACGCGAGCGGCGCGATCTCGATCACGCCACGCTCCAGATGCTGGGAGACCTTCTCCGGATCTAGCATGTCGTGCAGCGCGTCGAACAGCGGTCGCAGATAAGGGTCGACCTTCGCCATCAAATCGCCGGGCAGGAAGCCGAGCCGCTCGCCGGCCTCGACGGCGGGACGGGTGAGGATGATCCGGTTGACCTCATGGCGCGAGAGCGCGGCGGCGGCCATCGCCACGGCCAGGAACGTCTTGCCGGTGCCGGCCGGTCCGACTCCGAACGTCACGGTGCTGGAGCGGATCGAGTCGACGTAGCGCTTCTGATTGACAGTCTTGGGGGCGACGCTCAGGCTGCGATGCCTCCACACGATGTCCTCCAAGACACGCGCCGGCGATTCATGCGCATCCAGCGCGCCCGTCACCGCGGCAATCGTGCCGGGCGCGACTTGATGGCCGCGCCCGATCAGCTCGGAGAGCTCGTGTATGACACGCTCGCCCATGCGCGCATCCTCCTCGGAGCCCTCGAGCGTAAGCAGGTTGCCGCGCAGAAAAACCTTGCAACGCAGATGCCCCTCCAGCGCACGCAGCACAGAGTCCTGGGTGCCCGCCAGCTCGGCGGCGACCTCGTTTCCCAGCTCGATCTGCGTCCTCATCCCCCGAGCGCCGCCCTGACCAGGCTCGAGACCCGCTTGCCGTCCGCGCGCCCATCGACAGCCGCCATAACGCTCTTCATCGCCTGGCCCATGTCCTTGGGCGACTGCGCGCCGCTTTCGGCCAGGGCCCGCTCGACGACCGCCTGCAGCTCAACGTCTGAGAGCTCGGCCGGCAAGTACCCGCCGATCAGATCCCCCTCGGCCTCCTCGCCACTGGCAAGGTCCTCACGTCCACCATCGCGAAACGCCTTGGCGGCCTCCAGACGCCGCTTGCGCTCACGCCGCAGCACGGCCAGCTCGTCGCCTGAGCCGTCCTTTTCGGCCTTCTGCAACTCGGAGAGGACCATGCGCAGCGCGCCCACGCGCTGCTTCTCACCAGCACGCATCGCGCTCGTCAGGTCTCCCTTGACGTCATCGAGAATCGTCATCCTCGACTCAGGATACGCCGAGCAGGCGAGACTTTTGTGTCGATTCATTGCTTTCGCTCAGTTGCGCCGGCTCGCTCGCCGGCATGCCGGGCGTCGCCGAGGCCGTGCAATCGGCAGAATGGGTGGCCATGAACGCATCCATATATCGCGACGCACTCGCTCCGTTTCTGGCGGACGGCGAACGTCTGCGACCGGCCGGAGCGGAAGTATTCGATGCGCACACCCATCTCGGTCTGGACGAGGATGGTCGCTCGCTCGACTTGGAGACGCTGCTCTCCCAGCTCGATGCCGCCGACGCGCGCAGGGCCTGCGTGTTCCCTCTACACGACCCCGAGCGCAGGCCTTCCTACAGCCTGCCCAACGACCGCGTGCTGCAATGGGCCGGCGAAAGCGAGAGACGCCTGATCCCGTTCTGCCGGCTCGATCCGGCCGAAGGGCCCGCCGCCGAGGGCGAGCGCTGCATCGCCAAGGGCGCCCGCGGCATCAAGCTGCACCCGCGCGCGCAGGCCTTCGCTTTCGACAGCCCGGAGATGGAGGCCATCTTCAAGCTGGCCAGCGAAGCGAGCGTGCCGATCCTGATCCACGCGGGCCGTGGCATGCCCCCGATCGCCGACGGACTGGCCGACCTTGCCTTGCGCTACCCCGATGCCGTACTGATCCTCGCCCACGGCGCGATCTGCGACCAGGGCATCCTCACCTCGCGCTTGGCCGACCATCCTGGCGTCCTCTACGACACGTCGTGCTTCTTTCCGATGGACCTGATCGAGCTTTTCGCGCGCGTTCCGTCCGAGCGGATCGTGTTCGCCTCCGACCCACCGTACGGGCTCACCTCCAGCGGCCTGTATCTCGCACTGCGCGTCGCCGCCCACGCGGGACTCGACGAGCAGGCAATCGGCGCTGTGATAGGTGGAACGATGGCCGGGCTCGTCGACGGTCGCGGCCTGCCGCCCGTCTCTGCACCACGCGGCGAGCACCAGATCACAATGCAAGGTCGGCTTGCCCGCGCCTACGGATACGCGAGCCTCGCGGGTCCGGCGATGTTCGCGGGCGCCGTCGAGCAGGCGCAGGGCATGCTCGACCTGGCGATCGCGGTGTGCCGCGACCCCGACCCGGGAGGAGTCGGTGAGGCGCTCGATGAGATCGGAGCCGGCCTGATCGCGGCGCGAGCTCTGCTCGAGAGCGAGGAAAACTTGCGGCCAGCGCTTGACCTGCTGTTCAGGGCGGTGGCCCGTGCCGCCACCGAGCTGCCCGCTAACGCACCAGCCAGAGCGCCGACCACTCCCCCTGCTCAAGACGGGCTCGCTCGCTCAGGCCAAGGCGTCTAGCGAACACTTCGGCCACCTCGTCGGCCTGCTCGCACAGCAGCCCGCTTGCGATCAGATCGAGGCGCACCGCCGGGACGGGGACGTCTGGCTGGGCCATCTTCTCTGCCAAGTCGATCAGCAGTGGTCTCAGAAGATTTGCGAGCACTATCTGCCCACTTGCATGTCCGCCGCGATCGGCCGTGGGCGCGGCGCTGAGCACTACCGGCACGCCCTTCAAATCCCCATCCCCAACAAGCCAAGGCAACGACTCGCGGCGCAGGTCAAAGCAGCGGGCCTCCAACTCGACGTCGTTGACAGTCGCGTTGGCGAGAATCGCGCGCACGCTCTCGCGGTCGTTGTCTAGTGCCAGCACCTGGCGATATCCAAGCTTCAGGGCAGCAATCGCCAGCACGCCCGAGCCGGAACCGACGTCGAGCACGGGATCGCGGGCGCTCTCGGTGGCGGCGAGCTCCAGCAGCAGCTCCAGGCACATACGAGTGGTCGCGTGTGCGCCGGTGCCAAAGGCCTGCGCAGGATCGATCACGATCTCGAGCGCATCGGCGCGATCGCTCGGCGCCTCCCACGGGGGTCTTACGAAAAGGCAATGCCCCCCGCGCGCGCGGGGGGCATCCTCCGCGGAAACATTCCCACCCCGTCCACCATCCTCCGCGGAAACATCCTCCCCACCCCGTCCACCCTGCACATGCGGGTCTGCCGTCGCAGAAGCATCCCCATCCGCTCTCCACCCGCGCTCGCGGCGGGCGTCTGCCGCGCGCGCTTCGATGAGCACCGACTGATGAAACTGCTTCCAGCGCTCAGACCAGTCGTCGGCGACCTCGCTGGTCGAGATCTCGACCAGCGCACCCCCCGCGGCGGCGCGCACATCGGGCAGCAGCGGCAACTCGCCTGGAGCGCCGTAGACGGCGTATTCGACCATCCCCTCTCCCCCGTCGCCTGCCTGCAGCTCGATCTCCTCGACGCCGCTGGGCGCAAGCTCGAGCAGGTCGGCAAGCACGAGCTCGGCGTCGCTGCGCCGAACGCGCAGCGCCAGTCGGATCACGTGCCCGGCCCGCGATGCCTCAAGCCGCTCACGCCGCCTGGTGGCGCAAAACGCGGCGTAGCTTCCCGAGCATCGACTCCTCCGAGTGCAGGTTCTCCTCGGTGAGCGTCTCGCTCAACTGTCCGAGCAGCTCGCGCTGGGTCTCGCTGAGACGACGTGGGATGACGACATTGACGACGACGCGCAGGTTGCCGCGACGCCCGCCGCGCAAGGACGGCATCCCCTGTCCGCGCACCGTGAGGATCTCACCGGGTTGGGTGCCGGCGGCCACCTCGATCGGCACCACACCGTCGAGTATGGGCACCTCAAGCGTCGCCCCGAGCGCCGCCAGTGGAGCGGCGACGTCGAGCGCTGTGATCAGGTCGTCGCCTTCGCGAACGAAGCGCTCGTCGGCGCGCACACGCACAAGCACGTAGAGGTCGCCGGCGGGAGCCCCCCGCTCGCCGGCGTGCCCGCGTCCGCTCACGCGGATCCGCTGGCCGTTATCGATGCCGGCCGGCACCGTGACCTGCTCGCTGCGCTTGACCCCCAGCTGTCCGCGACCGCGGCAAGTGCCGCAAGGCTTCCTCGGCACGCGTCCGTCGCCGTGACAGACATCGCAGAGGCTGGTGCGCATCATCTGACCGAAGGGGGTGCGCATGACGCTCTGCACCTGGCCAGCACCCCCACAGCGCGAGCAGCGCTCGATCGGAGTGCCGGGCTCGGCGCCGTTGCCGTGACAGTGATCGCAGCGGTCGATCGCCTCGTAGGACACGTCGAGCTTGGCGCCGACCGACGCTTCCAGCAGCGTCATCTCTACGGCCACGGCGATGTCGCCACCCAGCGCAGGCCCAGCGCTTGAGCCGCCAGCGCCGAAGAAGGCGTTGAACAGGTCGCTGATGGAACCAGAGGACTCGAAGTTGGGAGCGTACCCGCGAGAGCGCAGGCCCTCGTGTCCATAGCGGTCGTAGGTGGCGCGGCGCTCGGGGTCGGAGAGGATCTCGTTTGCCTCCGCTGCCTCGCGGAACTTCTCTTCGGCTTGGGGATCGTGGGCATTGACGTCCGGGTGCAGTTCGCGGGCGAGCTTGCGAAATGCCTTCTTGACATCCTGCTCGCCGGCATCGCGAGATACGCCAAGCACCTCGTAGGGATCGCGGGGAGTGGTTGCGCTCATCGACTGGCCATCGCTTTCCTCAGCGCTCCGCGTAGGCGTCTTCGACGAAGCGCGAGAGCTCGTGGGCAGCCTCGCGTACCGTGGCGATCGCGCCGGCGTAGTCCATGTGCACCGGCCCGATCACCGACACGGCCCCGAGCTTGCGTCGCGCGACGCCATAGCCGGCCGCGACAAGCGCCAGCGAGCGCATCGCGGGGATCTCGTTCTCGCGGCCGATGCGGACGTAAACGTCGGACTCCCCGAGCGCGGCGCGCAGCACGCGCAGCAGGGCCGCGCGACGCTCGAGCATGCTCATCAGCTCGTTCACCTCGGTGAGATCGCCGATCGCTCGACTGGAGAGCAGATGCGCGGTGCCGTCGACGTAGAGCGTGTCCTCGGTCTCGGATTTGATGCTGCCAAAGGCTGGCGCGAGCCGATCGACGAACGCACGCTCGCTGACGCCAAGGCTTGGATCATCCAGGCGCTTGGAGAGCATCCGTGCGCCGAGCCCGAAGCCGACGAGTCGCTCGTTGAGGTATTCGCCGGCCCAGCTCACAAGCCCCTGATCCACGGGCCCGTCGAAGCTGGTCAGAAGCTTGGAGACGCCGCCAGTCGAGGCGATGACAACGACCATCACCACCTGGGGTTGCAAAGCGAGCACCTCTATGTGGCGGATCGTGGCGGTATCGAGCGACGGCGCCGAGACAACGGCCAGCAGGCTCGTCACCTGCGAGATCGCGACGCTTGTCAAGCGCATCGCCTCCTCAACCTCGCTGCGGGTCAACGACAGCGCCAGCGGCCGCACAGGCGCAAGGCTTTGACCGGTGCCCAGCATCCTGTCCACCACATAGCGGTGCCCTGCGTCGGTGGGCACGCGCCCAGCGGAGGTATGCGGATGCGCAAGCAGATCGTGCTCCTCCAGCAGGGCAAGCTCGTTGCGCACGGTGGAGGGTCCGCAATCGAGACTGGGGTCGGCGGCAATCGTCTTGGAGGCCACTGGTTGGCCGCTGTGCAGGTAGTCCTCTACCACCTTGCACAGGATCAACTCCTGTCGGGGCGTAAGCATGATCGTGATTCTAGGGTCTGTGCCTGCGGTCTCTTGGCGCCCCCGCAAATAGGCTGACCCTAGCCGCCGGCGAGACGATCGCGCCGCCCTCATCGTGGAGCGGCGCGATGTCGTGTTCTCAGAGCTGCAGCTCAGCCTCAGCGTTGCGGATGATCTGGTTGCCGGCCTGCTCGGCGACCGTGTCCACGATCACGTGGCCGTCTGACGCGTCACGCACGGTTCCGGTGACGACAACCTCCTGCTCCGGTACGCCCATGCCACGAAACTGGACCGACAGCCGCTTGAGCGTCGCCGGACCACCCGCTGCCTCGGTCTGGGCACGCGCGACCTGTGCCATCGACCACAGACCGTGCAGGATGCGCCCGGGTAGCCCCACGGCTTTAGCGAACTCCTCGTCGATGTGGATCGGGTTGAAATCGCCAGAAGCCCCGGCATAGCGGTTTGTGAGGTACTTGTCGGGGGTGACGCGTACCTCGGGGATCTGCGCTCCAGCTGAAAGATCGGCCATGACTCAAACTCCTCGGACGATGTTGGTCCAGGTTCCGCGGCAGACCTGCTCGCCGCGCTGGTTGACGGAGACGGACTCGAACACGTAGTAGCCGCGGCCGTCGCGTTCTGAGATGTCCTTGACGGAGGCTGTGGTGGTGATCTCATCGCCGGCGAGGACAAGCGGCCCCCACTCGAACTCCTGCCCGCCGTGAACCATCATCGCGAAGTTCATTTCCACCTCGGGGTCGAACAGCGAAGGTGCAACTGAGGGAGAGCTGTAGACGACCGCGAACATCGGCGGGGCGACCACGTCGCTGTAGCCGGCCTCGCGCGCGGCTTTCTCGTCGAGGTGCAACGGGTTGGTCTCACCGACCGCGCGCGCGTACTCCTTGATCTTCTCGCGGCCCACGGCATATGTGGTGGGCTCGTATTTCTTTCCGATCGCTTTGGTGTTGACTGGCACCGGAGAGGGCTCCTTGTCGCTTTATCAGTGTCGCCGCATACTAAGGGTCCTTAAATACAAAAGGCGCCCTGGGGCGCCTTTTGCTTGATGCTCGAGCGAGTCGGACTAGAAGACGAGGTCGTCTTCGATACCGGAGCCGACGCCGACGAGCTCACGCTCGTCCGCGTTCGAGTCGCCGTCGACGGAGTCCTCGAGCGAGCCCTCGTCATCGGAGGACCCGCTGGAGCCACCCTGGTCGCCGCGACCATCGAGGAACTGAACGCTCTCAGCGATGATCTTGACGGCCTGCCGCTTGGTTCCCTCGGCGGTCTCCCACTCGTGCCAGTCCAGGCGCCCGTCGATGGCGACGCGACGGCCGCGACTCATATAGCGGTGGACCGACTCGCCTGCAAGACCGAAGACGCTGACGTTGAAGAAGTTGGGCTTCTCCGCGTAGTCACCTTCAGCGGTCTTGCGGGTTGTGTTGCAAGCGACACGCAGCTCACAGACATTGCTGCCCGACGGGAGCGCCCGCAGCTCGGGGTCGTTGGTGAGACGGCCGACGAGCACGACGCGGTTGATGTTCGAGTAGGACATGGTGTTCTCCTTTGCTGTTGGCTCGCCCTGTCAATGAAGGTAGGCGGCGCTTGGGACGGTTCTTTGCGCACAAGCGCCAAAACCCCGTTTCAGCCCTATTTGACGGGCTAAATTCGTGGCGCAAAGCTGCCGGTTCGGCCGCCGGCCGACTAGCTGGCGAGGTTCGTGTCCGGGCTTTGCGACGAGTCGAGTGGCACGATTACAACCTGCTCGAAGGCGCGCACCTTCGCCACGGCTCGCCGGAGCGCTCGCTGGACGTCCTCGGGCGCGAAATAGATCACTCCCGCAATCGTGCGACAGCGTGCCCAGGCTCGGCATATCTCGATGAGTCGCTCTGGGGACTTGATCGTCAGCTCGACCTCGACGGCAACCGGCAGACCATTGTCGGGGTCGTGCGGGCATAGAACGATGTCTGGGCGATGAAGACGACCCTGCACCCCACGCGATGGGGCGAGCTTCGCGCTGGCGAGCGGGTGTCCCCGCTCGCGCTCGTCGCGACGCAGCTCACGCTCGCCGATGAGGCGATGGTGCGGGTAACGACGTTCCAGCGCCGCGGCCGTCGCGGCGCACATGATCAGGTGGTTTGCGTTGGAATGGCTCACCGTGCACATCTGAATGCCGCGTGTCTCGCAGGCCCGCAGACCGGCTCGGGTGATCGTGAACAACGTGGGCCGTCCGGAGAGCGGCCGCACGCTTGCGAGCAGCTTGCGCCGCCGCGCTGCCAGGAGCTTCGCGCGCGCCGAGGCGACACTCGCGTCCGTGCGCTGGGCGAGAGCCTCGGCGGTGACTGCTCCAAGCGAGGCTGTCCAACGCACGATCTCGATTTGCTCGTGAGTTGGTGGTCGATCTTGTTGTCTCATGGGGTCCTCCTGTCTGTCTTGGGGATTGGATGGGTCTTGGGGATTGGATGTGGGGGCTTTTTGGGGGATGGGATGGCTATCTGGCGAGCAGACTGCGGGTGGGTCGGTCGACCGAGGAGAAGACCTCGACAAAACGGGCCGAAGCACCCCCGCCTAGCTCGATCACGGCAGCCCTACCTGGCGGTAGGCCACGAATGTCCTCAGATGCCAGCAGCGGCTTGGTCGAACGCGTACGCGTCCAACGCCCGTCGCTTGTGTGCGTGGCACGCCACGCTCCGCGACTGCCGCCGAGCTGACCGATCAGCTCGGCCGACTCGGGCACGACCTGACGGTGGGCGACGATCGCCGAGAGGTTGCCCAGGATCTGCTCCAACAAGAGCTTGCGCCCTTCCAGGCGCAGGTCGGAGAGCTCCTGGGTTCCAAGCAGCAGGTTGAGACCGGCCGATCTTGCCCTGCCGAACAGATGCACGACCTGCTCGGCCGCGATGGCGGCGAACTCGTCGATCACCACCACTGTGGGGATCGGGGATGCCTGCAGCGCAGCCATCGTCGTCTGCAGGTCTTGCACGACCGCCACACCGAGCATCGGCGCCAATAGCGGCAGCGCGTCTGTTTTCAGATTGAAATAGACGACCGCTCGCTCTTGGACAGCACTGAGCAGATCGAATGTCTGTGCGTCAGTCGTGTCTGGGTCGAGCCAGGGCGCGACGTCTGACTCGGCCATGATCGCCAGCCTGTCGCGCACTCCACCGAGATCGGTGCGCTGGCGCGCGCCCAGCGACTCCAGATAATCGAGGGTGGCATCCGCCTGCGCTTCGGGAAGCGTCCTAGCCAGCACTTCCAGCTGTGCCGGGTCGAGCTGCTTGACGAGCGCCGCCAGGCTCACGGTGGTGCCGGCGGCGTGCAGCGCACGCACCGCGTAGCCGAGATAGCGCTGCGCTTGGCGTTGGTAATGAGGCTCGGTGAAGCGCTCGCCCGCGAGCGCCTTGTCGGCGATCTCGCTAGCGCCACCGTGGCCGAACGGGTTGTAGACCGACGGGCCGGCAGGCGTCCATTCGATGAGCTCGCGCTCAGCGAGATGAGCCGCCTCGACCAGATGTGCGCGCATGCGGGTATCTCCCTTGGGATCGATCACGACCGCACCGAGCCCTGCCTCGATCGCTCGGGTCGCAAGCCATGTCTCGGTGACCGTCTTGCCCGAGCCGGTGGCGCCCACGATCAGGGTGTGCTTACCGCCACTGTTGCTGCCGAACGGGACCGAGACCGTCTCGCCGCTCTCGGCACGTCCTACCGGGACACGCTCGTCGCGCAGGGCAGTCCAAGTGGAGAGGTGGACGATGCGCTCGAAGAGCCGCCGTGCGAGCGCACGTAGCGCATCGCTTGGACCGCGGCGCTTACAGGCGATCTCGGCCAGATCGCCGCCGGCCATGATGTCTTCGGCCTGCCAGTGACGACCCCGTGCGCTGGCGCAGAAGGCGGCGGTGCCAAGCGTGCTCGCCCAGCCGGCGAATATCGAATGGGCGAACAGGGCGACGGGAAGCGCACAGGCCGCCCATGTCCAGCGCAGGTGACGCCGGCGCATGACACGCACGGCGAACAGACCCAGCGCGACGCCGATCGCGATGTGGACCGTTGTCGAGCAAAGCCATCCGACCAGTTCGCTCAGCGGTTGTAGTGGATTGACTTGGGCTTCGTTTGTGTACTGAGATGCGGGCATGAGCCGCTCCTTTCTTGGACCGGCTCTCGCCGGCCGTTGGGTCAACGAGAAAGCGGCGAGCCGATGGCTCGCCGCTTTCTGCTGCGTTTGCATGCGGGCTTTACGAGCCCGTCAAAGATGGGTTCAGAATGTCTGAAGGCGCTTCTTAGAACGTGTCTCAAAACCTGCGGTGCTTCCGCATGCGTTCATGGACCAAGCTGGGCGCCGCGGGATGTCGCAGCGCGTCGCAGCGCGTACTGGTAGTACGTGCAAGACGTCACGTGGCGATCCAGCGCAGCGTCCAGGGACGCATCTCGGGGTGCCGCAGGTTTTGAGACACGTTCTTAGACGAGGCGGTAGCCCACGCCCCAGACGTTCACGACAAAACCATCGGCGCCGACTGTGTCGAGCTTGCGACGCAGGCGGCTGGCGTGGCTGTCGAGCGTACGCGCACCCTGGTCGGTGCGGCGGTTCCAGATCGTGCGCAACAGCTCGCGCTTGGAGCAGACGGTCGTCGGCTTGCGCGCCAGATGCACGAGCAGCTCGTACTCGAGGCGGCACAATTCGACCTCAACTCCGCCGAAGCTGACAGTGTGTGCCGCGGTGTCGATCGCGAGCGAGCCGACCGACAGGGTCGGAGCGTCGACAGCGTCCTCGGCGCGTCGCAGCAGCGCCCGCAGGCGGGCACGCAGCTCCAAGTAGGAGACCGGTGCGGCGATGAAGTCATCCGCACCGGCGTCGAAGGCTCGCAACAGCTCGAGCTGGCCGGCGCCTGAGCCGATTACAACCGCCGGCAGGCGCGAGTCCCAGAACGGTCGGGTGGTATCTAACTCGGAGCCGCTACGAATCTCTTCCAGCAGATCGAGCGCGCCGCGCGGCTGTTCGAGCTCGCCGAGGACGACCGCGCGGATAAGGTGCATCCGCGCGAGCGTGCGTGCGTGCTCGGCACCGCTGGCGAGTACCGCTTGGAAGCGGTCGGCGCACAGCTGCTCGACAAGCTCGCGGGCGAGCGAGCGATTGGACTCGACAAACAAGATCGCGGACTCTTGCGGACCGTCGTCGACCTCGATAGACGGGTCCGATCGAGCATGCTTGGCGCTCACTGGAGTTCGACCTCGCGTGGACTGACGCGCAGGCCCTTGCGCGCGATCGAGCCGAGCACTTCGCTGTGGATCCATGGCGTTATCGACTTCTCGCCGCCTTCGGGCATGATCCCGATCCGTCGCGCAAGCCAGCTCGTCTCTCCGCTGACTTTGCCGCGGCGATCGCGCTTGACCACGCCACAGCGCAATGCGATCTCGCTCATGCTGGTGCCGCCGCGATCGACCGCGTCGAGGACGGCTTCGCGCAAGCGACGATTGAGCACGACAGGGCTGCCGTCGAGGCGCTCTAGTTCAGAGCGCAGACGAGTCACCGAGACGTTGTGGTCCTTCTCGTGCTGCGCGATCGCCTGCTCGGTGAACGTGTGCATCGGCTCATAGCTTTCAACGGCGCCGATAACCTCGCGCAAACTGGCCTGCCAGCACCGATCGTCGCTCTCGGCGGCAGCTCGGCACCAACGCATCTGCAGGATGCAGCGCTCTCCCTCGACCGGCGAAAGGCGATAAAGGTTGCCGTCGCGCCCTGTTACGAGTGCATCCTGGCTATTCAGGTCGTGCCGCATACCATCCACTTCGCAGGCCAGCGGAGATGTCCGCAGGTCCTCTGGGCGCATGCGCCGACACCAACGCCCCTTCGCGTCTTGGAGGTAGTGGTTGCAAACGAGCTCTGCGTTCTCCTGCGGCTCGTCGGCGGCGAGGTGGGCGATGAGCCTGCGATCGCAGAGCGTTGCGGCGTCGCGATCGAGCACGAGCACGCTGCCGCCGTGGCCCGGGAGTGCGAGCAGCTCCCGAGCGCGACCCTGCTCGTCGCTGTAGCTGGCAAGCCGGCTGCTTGTCCGGATCGCCGCATGGTGGGCTGGGTGATGCGAGGGCAGCAGACGCGACCGGGCGTGGGGATCGCGTCGCGAGAAGGGACCGCGCCTGGTGGGCAGTGCAGGTGAGGGGGCAGGCGACATGGAGGGGCTCCTGACGGTCTGGGCCGCGTCATGTTGACGTGGCCTGGTTGCGCTGATGCATACGCCCTTGTAGGCGTGCTTTAGCGAGGCGTCAAGTGCTGGAGGCGGCGCGAGGGCGGCGCGGAGGCAAAGTCCGAGGCCCCCTTAAAGGGGTCCTCGGAGCGAGCGCTCACCGCCGCAAGTCGGTCACGAAAGTTGGCCGAGAATCGCTCAGCTCTGGATCCTGCGAGGGTGATGAACATGCGGCCACCAACCCCTGGGGAGGGCTGGTTGTGTCTCTGACTCTCGTCAAGAACGAGATCGAAATCGACGGCACACGCCGGAATGCTCATGGAGGCAGGAAAAGAAGAACATGCAACTTAGCGCCTGCGGGCAAACGTACATCGCAGCGATGGGAGCGGACGTGGCTACCTTCGCGAATGATGGCGACTGCGTGGCGCCAACCCCCGCCAATTCGGCCAATATCCGCGAGTGTGGCGCAGTTGCCTACGCGCTCGACATGCGGGTGACTGCACAGCTCTCGCTTACCCACGTTAGGCGACTGCAGCCGGGGATATCGAGACTGCGGCGGAGGCACGGCAGATTCGTGAGCGTTCGGACGCCACGCTCGACCGACTTTGCTCCTGACAAGAGCTAGACGCAACAGTGAGCAGTTCGCATGAATCGGCCCGGATAGTCACAATGTTGGTTAGTGGACAAGAGCGAGGGACGCAAAGCGAATTCTCCGTCAGCTGGCCGAGCACCGGCCCGCAGGGCTCGCAAGGGCACCCGAACCGTGGCTGATCCTCGCGGCCGGATGATCGAGGCGATGCTCACGAGCATCGGCGAGCAGGGCTACGTCGCGACCGTCGTGGCCGACGTGATCGCCAAGGCCGTGGCTTCTCGCAAGACCTTCTACGAGCACTTCGAGGACAAGCACGCCTGCTTCTTTGCGATGAGCGAAGAGATCATCGATGAATGGGTGGCACGCGTGGAGCGCCCGGAGAGCGCCTCAGAGGATGGGCGCGAGGCGATCGATGCGCTGGTCGAGGAGCTCTTCACTCTGGCGCTCGAGAGCCCAGCTTCGCTGAGGGTAATCGCGGTTGAGCTGACAGCGGCCGGGCCGACCGGGATAGAGCGCCGCGAGCGAGCGCTCTACAGGCTCGCACAGCCGCTGCGCGAGGTGCTCGGTGAGGAATCGGAGGACATCGACTTGCTTGCGAGAACGATCGTCGGTGCGATCCTGCGCATGCTCTACGCGCGAGCTCGACGCGGAGCACGCGTGCGTCGCCCACGTCGAGGCGCCCTGCTGGAGCTTGTACCGGAGGTGTCGACTTGGGCCAGCTCCTACATCTTGCGCGCCGGCGTCGCGCTTGCACCAAGCTCCACCGGCGAGCAGCTCTCTACGGCCCCTGTGGGCGGACGCGCTCCGGGGACGCTGTCGCTCGGCTCGCGCGCGATCGAGCGCCGCGGGCTGCCACGAGGCGAGGGCAACGTGTCGCGCAGCTTCGTTGTGCACAACCAGCGCGAGCGGATTCTGGACGCACTCGCGAACTTGGCGGCGGCGAAGGGCTTCGGAGCGACCACGATTCCCGAGATCGTCCAGGAGGCCGCCGTGTCGGTACAGGCGTTCTATGAGCATTTCTCTGGCAAGGAGGATGCTTTCTTGGTGGCCTATGAGCTTGGTCACCGCAAGGCGCTTGCCATAGTCGAGCGTGCCTACGAGACCCAGCAGGACTGGCCAACGGCGGTTCGTGTCGCGGTCTCGACGCTGCTCGAGTTCCTTGCGGCTGAGCCCGCATACGCGCATCTTGCCCTGATCGACGCGTTGACGGCCAGCCCGAAGGCAGCGGCTGTGGCACACGATGGGATGAACGCGTATGCCTGGATGCTGGAGCCTGGACTGGAGTCCAACCTCAACGGCAGTCCCCCGACAGCTGTGGCGGTCGAGGCGACGACCGGGGCGCTGCTCGAGCTGTGCTTCGTCTACGTGGCCGCCGAGCGAACGAGAGAGCTACCCGGCTTGAACGAGTTTGTCGCGGAGATCGCTCTACGCCCGTTTGCAGGCGTGAATGTGCGCTGAGACTCACCTCGCTCCATCCATCAAATGTCAATTGTTGTGTTTGTTCAGTGGCTCT
This sequence comes from Solirubrobacteraceae bacterium, assembly GCA_049287685.1. GTDB lineage: Bacteria > Actinomycetota > Thermoleophilia > Solirubrobacterales > Solirubrobacteraceae > Palsa-744. The sequence continues at coordinate 45,281 of JBAQGH010000028.1, forward strand.
TTTGTAATCACACCTGAATGATGCGGGCATGGCTAACGACAAGCAGAACGAGATCAATCAGCAGATCGTGGCATTTGGGGAGAACCTGCGCCGTGCCCGCAAGCGCGCCCGGCTCACACAGGTAGAGCTCTCGATGGCAGCACCGCTCGACCGGGCCGCGATCAGCCGGCTGGAGTGCGGCGAGCGTGCTCCTGATTTGCCGACCCTGTTGCGAATATGCGCCGCGCTTGGGGTCGAGCCGAGAGACCTGTTGCGCGGCATCGGTCCGAAGGTCTCTCCCCGTGGCGTGCCCAAGGGAGCACAGGCACAGACGAGCACGAACGGGCACGGTGGGCGATTTGGAGCGAACCTCAAGTGGGCTCGAGCTCGCGCGGATATCTCACAGGAGCGGCTCGCACTCGATGCCAAAGTCGACCGTGCGGCGATCAGCGTTTATGAGAACGGCGGACGCGAACCGAATTTGCGCACAGTGCTGAAGCTTGCGTTTAAGCTCGATGTTCGCCCCGCGCTGCTGCTCGACGGGATCAAGCCCTAACATCCAATTTAGGGGGTCCCGCGCGACGCCATGGCTCAGGTCAGGCCATGTCGCCACGCGAGACCAGTGCTCCAACGCGAGGAGAGGAACGCCGCGCTGGAGTTTGTTCGTGGGCCACGGCGGGGGTTACCATGACCATCCGAACCCTCTTCCCTTGTCCGCCCATTCGGTTCCAAGGGAAGTCTCGTGTATCTCCTCCACGCTCGATGAGATCGAATTCTCCGCAGCCACTACCACGGCCCGATTTCACAACAACGAACCGTACCAGCTGATCGGAGATCGTTCCGGATCTCCGATCAGACGTGATAGTCGCACAATGCTCGATTGGTGTCAAGGTGACCCGATGGAAAGCCTTGCTCCTTCCACGCTTGTCCCTGCACGAGGGCCGGCCGGGTCTGCAATTGCGGCCGGGAGGCCTCCTCCGGCTCTCGCAGTCGCGCCCCAACCGGCCCTCTGTGAGGGTTGATCGGCCGCTAGGACGCTAGTCCGCAAGACGTCCCGGGTAGACCATGCCGCCGCGCGCTGACGACGCTCCAAGCATGCTTAATCTGGTAGCCGTTGTCAAATCTCTAGATGTAGTTCTATTCTGTTGTTTCTTACTTGAGGGAGAGACGTAGCGCATGGAGCAAAGCTCCATCAGCGCGGGCTCGCATACCCCGAGCACGAGACTGGGATTGATGCGAGGAGGACCGACTGGGGGCGAACCGATCCGGGAGACTTCCGCCGGTGGTACGACCACGCCAGCCGGCCCTCCGGGGGTGGTTGGCCCAGTGCCGGGACGCCCCGTTCTCAGGTCAGAGATATTCCCGACTCCGTATCGTTCAGACCCGTCGGTCGGGTCCGGACGGCATTGTTGGGTACCTCGGTTAGGGTGTCAAGAGAAGTATCGAAATCCTCACAAATTGTTTCCGATGCGCACTTTATCTCCCATTGAATGGCAAGATCCCAATCATCGTGATTTATATAAGTCTTGTTTGTAGGAAAGATCCCGCTTAATCGAACTCAACCCCTGCCCCTGACCGTAGATGTCACATGACTCGATGAACGGATCTCGCCCGCGCGGATCGCCACCCATCGCTGCGATCCGTACCTCTGGAGGCAAAGCCGGGACACGGCAGCCCTGCAGCAGGGCCTCGTGGGCGTCACGCTCAGCCGCAAACGAGATGTTGGTGCGTCCTTGATACTCCCAGTCTTGGGGATACTCGCCCGCGTAGGCGCGGCATGCTGTCAATACCTTGTCAGCTCGCCTGACGCACTCACGGGCGCGAGCGCGATCGCGGCACACGAACACCACAATCGGCAGCTCGCTGCCCGTATGCGCGTAGTGCCCGAGATTGGCCGACCAGCCTGCGAGGAAGTGGTCGTAGCGCTCGAGCTTTGCCGCGGCCGCGCCCTCGGGCAGGCGATCGTCGAGCTCGACGAGCAGCGCCTGACCGCCCTTGCGAAGCAGCGTCGCGTCGGGCCTGATGCTCTGGAAGCGCTCGACCTCGAACCTGCTGCCATCCTCGGCGGTGCGCATGAAGTCGTGGGGAGTGCGGCCTCCGGGAAGGCAGATGTCGCCGAGGGCCAACATTGGGCCGTCGCCTGACTTCGAGCGCTTCCGCGGGGAGATCACAGACTCCTCGGGGCCTCTCAGCTCTAGCAGACGCTCAGACAGCGCTCGCTCGACGGCAAGCGTCCAGCCTGCGACGCGAACGTCGTGGCGTGCCTGTCGCAACAGTTGGTCATCTGTTTGGTGTTTGGATGAGGGGATGGTTGGGTCGTTCCTGTCCGAGACCCCTCCTTGGAGAGACCGACCACCAGTCGGTTGGCCGAGCACGGTCAACAGCTCGCGTCCCGCCGACGTGATCGAATAGCACATGGGCATTCCTCCACCGTCGCGACGATGGAATTGGAAGCGGGCGACGAGCCCAGCGTCGGAGAGTCGCTTCAAGCGGCGCTGGGTAGTCGTAGCGGCGCGCCCCTCGTTGAAGCGTCGGTGTATCTGGCTGCTGAGCACGTGTCTCAGTGAGGCCAGGAGCGCGAGTATCTCTGTGTCCAGCGGCTCGGGATCGAGCCCGACGATGACGGCAGGCGGCTTTGCCCAGCGCACGCTGTGAGCGGCGCCTATGTCCACCAGCTCGCTATAGCTGTCAGCCGGTCTTGACGCCGCTCGAGAGAGGCCGCTGCCGTCACCGGTAGGCGCTACCGCCACCGCGGAGACGCCCGTCGCCGGACGATCCTGCGATGTCTCTTGCTTGGGCTGCTCGCGCCCAGTGCGCTCCCAGTGCGGCTGGCTGAGGTCCTGCAGGTAGCGTCCGCCCCGCTCTGCCTGTTGTGCCGTATGAAAGGCCAAGCGTTGCTCGTCCACAAGCAGCGGAAGAGTTTGGGCGATGAACGGGGCCTGGCGGCCCTCCGCCGTGACCCAGCTTGCGATCGCAGAGTGTCGGGGCAGATGCAGGCGCACATCGGGGCGCCCCAGCGTCGACAGGTTGCGAATACCTGGACGGACGGTGTCTGAGAACTCGGCCATCATCAGGCTTGCGGCGTTGCGTGCGTCCTCGACGGACGCGGTGGCGAAGTAGACGCGGTGGGCAAACAGCGCGTCCAACTGGTCGCGCATGTCGCGATCGATCCATTGCGCGTCGGCCTGCCAGCAAGCTACAGTCTCCAAGCCCGCCGAGCGCTTCAGCGCCATCGTCTCGGCGAAGCCTCTGTTGAGCACAAGCGGCGCCTCATCCACCTTCAGGGCCACGGCAGTACGCTGCTCGGCCGCGAAGCCATCTTGGCGGCGCGCGAGCGCGGCGTCGAGCATCCCCGTGAGCAGTTGCATAAGCACGCTGGTGTTGCCGGCGCCCATGACGCCAAGCGCGCCCTTGACCACCAGCACCTCTTCGTTCTCGATCACCTCGTCGAAGCTGACACGCAGCGAGTCGTTGAGCAGGACACGCTTAATCGAGGGCGAGTTGAGCAGCCGCGCCAGCTTGTTCACCGGCGCATCCAGCTTGGCGGTGGTGGTGCCACGTGCGTCCGCTAGCTGCGCTGAGAGCTCGCCGGTGAAAAACTCGGAAATCTCCTTGAATTCCGGTTGCGTGCGCAGCGCGCCGGCAACGCGCGAGCGATAGGCGTAGCCCTCCTCCCCCACCGACAGGAGCCGTGCCGCGTCCCACAACGTGCTGTGGCGGTCATACGCCAGCACAGCGATGATCGCGTTGCGCAGATAGCGGTCGGAGGAGGCCCTGATGTCACCGTCTGACAATGCTCTTTAGGGCATAGTCGAGACCCTATTTCATGGGAGTCTACTGCCTAGGGATGACGAGCAGAACTGTCTCCGTGATCGTGATCGCGGGACCAAACAGCAGCACCTGGGGTTGTGATTTGGTGCGAGAATTGGAGTCCTTTGACGTTGCGGGTCTCGTTTTTTTGGGAGACAAGATTCGCCTGACCATCCGAAGGGCGGCCCGTCTGGCCGGTCACAACGCTCCGCCCCGCGCCTTGCCGTATTTCACGACGCTGAGATGCTGCGTCGGTTGCAGTCGGGTGCGCGGAGGGCGACTGCGTGCGCTGGCGGTGTCGTGAGGCTGTCGTGTTCGCTGGTCTCATGGATGTCAACTTTTCGTGCGCCTGGGCCCCGGTCCCACACCCCCTTGTTGGCTTGAATGCAGTGTTTTGGGCCAGCCACTGGGGAGGTCGCTGGTTGGGGTCGGTGCTTGACCACCCACCCCCAACTTCGAGTGTGGGTGGTCAAGCACCTGAAGGAAGGTTGTTGGTGGTGGCTGGCAAGGTGAGTGGTGGTGATGGTGGGGGGTGTGGGATCGGGGAAGGGAGGTGATGGATGTTCGATGGTCTGTTGTGTTTGTTTGTTTTTGTTCCCTGCGCTCCATAGCGGTCGGATCGGTCGTTCTGGCAACGTTCCCCCTCGCGGGATTCGTTGCCAGACGACGGCGACGCTTTGCTGTCCGTCCGTGTCGCTGGCGCCCTGGTTGTGCCCGCTGCCGTAAAAAACTGCAAGAAAACATTAGATACGACGGCGACAGTCGGCGGTGTCAACCGGTGGGCGCAACGGATCCTGTGAGATGACCCAGGAACCGAGACCGGAGGTTGTGGATGCGTGGGTACTTGAGCGAGGAGCAGAA
>JBAQGH010000029.1:0-32270 GCA_049287685.1 Solirubrobacteraceae bacterium
CGCTCGACGTGGTCCCCGTCCTGTTCGGGTCCGGCGAGCGGCTGTTCGACGGAGTCGAGTCCCTCGGGTTCGAGCCGGTCGAGGTGCTCCACTCTCCGCTCGCCACGCACATCCGCTACCGGCGGGCAGGGTGAGGGTCCCCGCGCTACTCGGTGGGTTTAGGCGAGCCGATCTCGACTGCGATCACGTTCGACGGGGGCCGTCGCAATCGCGCTAATCCAAATGTCTAGACGAGCAGCACGCCGCAAGACGAGCAGCTAGAGCACCGCCAGCTCAAGATTGCCTGGGCGTGAAGACGCGCAGCTTGCGGGTCCTGGTTACGCGAGATCCAGCGGCATCGCCACTATCAGCACATGGTTTGCGCGCCGAGCAGTTTCGCCCATGTAACCGGACTCAATGCGAACCGCTAAGGCCGCTGGCCGACTTGTCGTGCCCTCGCCGTCCGGCAGATCTCCGGAACGTTCGATTCATCGGTGAACACGGGCGCCATCACGCTGCCCGGGACCGACGAGTGGGGATGGCCGAGCAGGTGACCCATCTCGTGGATGACCGTTAGGCAGAACATGTTCCAGTCATCGTTGATGGCCGCCAAGGTCGGCCAACGCCAGTGGGCAAGTGAAATCGTGCACTGCGTGTAGGTGCTCGCCGGCGCTTGCAGATCGTTCGGCCCGAGCGACGAGTTGAACGTAGCCCAACCATCGGTCGAGGGGTCGAGGCCGGGGAAGAGCGGCCTGTCGGCGAGGACCGTGACCTGGCCGCCGCAGGGCACCGCGCGCCAGAAGCGCTCCGCGATCGCCGTGGCAAGCGTAACCGGGTCGGGGCTGCCTGACGCTACCCGTCGGGCTGAGGCTCGCTGGTGCGCCGTGCTCGAGGCGTGAGGATGGAAGGGACGGCGGGCGTGAGCGCCGGCTGATGCGGTGAACAGAAGCGCTGTTGCAAGCACGCCGGCAGCAAGGACACGAGCCATGCCACATACGCTGAGGCCAGAAGGCTCCTGGCTCATCCCCTCCCCGGGGGGATCTTGGGGTGACCGCCAGGGGGAAGTAGGGGTGAGAGGAGGCTCACCCCTACGCTCTTTCCTGCCGATGAGAGCGTAGGCGCTCGCGGGCGCCTTACCGCCAATGCCGCCACGGGCTCCCTTCACCATCGTCCTTGCCCAGTTCGACGATCTCCTCACCAGAGGGCTGCGAGAGCTGATCGAGAGCGATACGAGCCTTGCGATTGTGGCTGCCGGCGTGGAGCACAGCCGAATCTCGGTCGTCCTTCGTGCCCATCAGCCGGGTGTGGCGATCCTCGACGCCGACGCCCTGGCCAAGCCGGCGGACGTCCGGGAGCTCAGCTGCCGCCATCCGTCCACCCGGCTGGTTCTGCTCGCGGACGGCCCTTCGATGGTGGAATGCGCCCAGATGCTCGCGTTCGGAGCAAGCGCCGTTCTCGGGCGGGACACGCAGTCGCGCGACGTGCTCAACGCGATCCACCTCGCCTCACGGGGGCTTCAGGTGATTCCGCGGGCCGCGCCCAACCCGGGCGGCGGCCAAGTCACGGCTGGGCAGTTGCTTACCCAGCGCGAGGCCGAAGTGCTCCCCCTGCTTCAACTGGGCCGCTCAAACGCTCAAATAGCTGCCACCTTGCGGGTCAGCACCGAGACGGTTCGTACCCACGCGCGCAACATCTACCGCAAGCTCGGAGTCTCTTCCCGCCGCGAGCTCGCCGCGCCGCCGGCGCCCGACACAAAGCAGCCGTCTGGCCCAGCTACGAGCTCGTCATGGCGCAGGGTCACACCGCGCCTGGCGCGCCCACGGCGCGGGAGCGACTCTCAGCACAATTGACCGGCGCCCGGTTCGTACTCCCCTGCCTCGGCGATCAAAATTGCCTATTCGTCCAGCCGAGAGCATGAAGAGCCGGGAATCTAGCCTTTCGTTCGTATCAGCTCATGCGCGGCATGCGACGGGCAGGAACGCTTCAGGATGACCTCCAAAGAGGTCATCGACGTGCTTTACGAGAAGGCGGATTCTTCATGCGGTCACAGCTGACAACACTGCTCACGGTTGGATTTCTCAGCGTCGGCACTGGCAGCGCGCTGGCGCTGAGTGGCGCTGGCTTTGGCCTGAGCGGCCATCGTCAGAGCGCCAGCTTCGCCCAGTACCGGTCCGAAACGCCACCCGTATCGATTCCCCCGGTGTCAGGGCCACCGGCGAGCACCCCCCCGGTGCCAACTCCCCCGGTGGCGCTTCCCCCAGCTTCACAATTCCGTCCTACGCGGGCGACAGCGGCGCTCTCAACTCACGGCGCCGCCACAATAAGCTGCGCCGCGGCTTGCCATATCGTGCTGCGCGCCCGGCGCGGGTCTCATCGTGTACACGCGACGTTCAAGCTCGCCTCCAAAGGCACCACAACAGTTCACCTGTCCAAGCGCGCGCTGCACCAGCTTGGCCGTGGGCGGGTGGTGTTGAGCATCGAAGTTGATGGCAAAGTGGTTGCGACGCGTACGGTGAAGTTGACGTAGCGGCCCACATCGGCCTGGCACGCGCAGGCCGTAGACGCTCTGGTCAACGTTGGGTGGGAGTAGGGTCAAGCTGCTAGGCGCCCTTGTTAGCCGTTCGGGCTGGTGGTTTCCTCGCGTTCGCGGGCGGGCTGACGATCGGGCAGCTCGACTTCCTCCACACCCGCGAGAACCTGATCCTGCTCGGCCCGCCCAGCACCGGCAAGACACGCACTGTGAGACTTCTACGGCCGGATGGCTGGTCAGCGCGTCCCAGTTCGCGACCGCGACCGAGTGGGTCGCCAAGCTCGGTAAAGCCGCTATTTGCAGGTATTTCTATACGGTCGAGTCTGGCAAGCATAGCCGGCTGCTGCTGAGCCCTCGCTACAAGCTCACCAGGGGATCTACACGCTGAAGCTCATACACGGGCGAAGCTAACAGCGCGAGAGCATCACGATCGACTGACCAAGCGTTGGGTTCGTCGGCGTGGCTCATTGCCCCATTGCAGGGTGCCCGTGGCTCCGATCGCGAGTGCGCCCTCGCCGGAGAGATCGAGCAGTGCCACTGGCGCTGGAGGGCATATCCAGGCGGCGCGCGTGTGCGGGCAGATCGACACCTCGGGCCACTGTCCTGGATAGGACTCGGCAAGCACGATGGCGCAACCGCAACTTACGCAACGCCGGCAAGCCTACAGCTCGAAATCAGCGGGCGATCAGCTCAAGCACCTCGCGCTCGCGGGGGTGAGCTCCTCGACCTCGACAGAGCCGAGATCTCCTCCAGGCCGCCTCGACCGGACTCTCGCCCTGCAGCTCGAGTCCAAGCTCACGAAGAGGCTGTCGCAGCGGCGAGGTCGTCGACCAAGATACCCATGTGGTCCATGCGTTGGATCGTCATGCAGGGCCGCCTTGTCTAGCCAGAGGGAGCAACGGTCTCCGGGTATTCGTCCTTGCGGAAGCTGCGTGGCTCCTCAGGCTGCGGCTTGGGCGTGCGGTCGAGCAGGAAGTTGAAGTATGGCGCGACGAATGGATCGGGCGCACTCACGGTGTAGGTGTGGTAGACGCTTCCGTTCTCGCGCGCGAAGGCGATCCAGGCGGGGGTCTCGCGCAGTCCGTCCTTCAGCTCGCCCCCGATCTGGTGGGACCACTCCACCAGCCAATCGGGCGGATCCTCGACCATCTTCTTGATCTCGGGGATCTGCTGCGCCCGCCCCTCTCTCAGCGCGAGCCCGAAGTCGAACGGAAAGTCGGTGTTGTAGGTCGACACGTAGGGAAATTTCCAGCCCATTCGCTCCTTGTAGGCCGTGAGCCGCTCGATCGGCGCCCGCGAGAAGCACATCAGGGTCACGTCGAGGTGGTTCAGGTGGATGAGCGACCCGTCGAGGCCGTCGCCGAGGCTTGTGCACCCGGGACACGCGCCGCCAGAGTAGTCGGGGCCGAACATGATGTTGTAGGCCAGCAGCTGGGAGCGGCCGTCAAAGAGCTCGGCCAGCGTCTTCTTTCCGTCTTCAGTGTCGAACTCGTATTCCTTCTCCACCCGGACCCAGGGCAGCGCCAGCCGCTTCTCTTTGATCGTCTTGTTTCGCTCTGCGTGCTCGGCCTCGAGCTTCGCGAGCTCGTCCCGGGCCACCTGCCATTCCTCGCGCGTTCCAATCGTGTGCTCAGCCACTTTGTTTCCCTTATCTGTTTTGTTCTAGTACTCGTCGTGTCGGCGGATCCACAACGGCTCCGAGGCGCTCTCGTCGCGACCCTTCGGCGTCCGGTCGAGCAGGCCGTAGTAGGCCATCGCGGGCTCCAGTCCGCGGCCGGTGCTCACGTAGGTCCGGTAGACGATCCCGTCCGAGAGCGCGTACACGCTCAGGCCCGGGCCCTCGGACACGTATCCCAGCGCGTCTGTCCCGCACATGCGGGCGTTCTGCTCGACCGTGAGTGGGATCTCGCCTTCCAGGAACGGCTTCAGCTCTTCCTCCGTGCGCAGGAAGCCGAGGTCGCGGCTGAAGTCGCTGACGCCGCTCGAGACCCAGTCGATGCGCCAGCCCATCCGCTCCCGAAAGGCGAGAAGCTTCTGTAGCGGCGCGCGGGAGGAGAGCAGCAGCGTGGCGTCCCGGGCCTTCAGGTGAACTACCTGCGGATCGAGCGTATCCGCGATCGAAGAGCAGACCGGGCAGCCAGCCTCGTACGGCGGCCCGAACATGAAGTGATAGACGAGCAGTTGGGAGCGGCCGTCGAAGAGATCGGCGAGGGTCTTCGTGCCGTCCTCGGTCTCGAAGCTGTACTCATGCTCGACCGGAACCCACGGCAGCTCGCGCCTCTTCCTGGCCAGCTCGTCGCTGCGCTGCGTCAGCTTCTTCTCCTGCCTCAGTAGCTCGTCCCGCGCGGCGTCGTACTCCTCGCGCGTCCCGATCCTGTGTTCGGCCATGACTCCCATGATGTCTCGTTTCTCCCTATACCCGGCCCGACCTTACCTCAGACGCGCAGCTCGTCATAAACGACTTCACTTCCCCTTCATCGGCGCCATTCCACGGCTCGGCATGGCTCCGCCGCTGGGGTGCATCCCCGACATCGTGTGCATTGCCGCTTTGGCTTGTGGGGAGTCGGGCAGCGTAAGGCCCGGGACGTGCTGTGGCACGAGCGACACCCCCAACGCGAGCGCGAGGAGCGTAACGGCCACCAAGCGATTGGCGAGCTCCCTGAAGGGGAGCAGCTTCTCGATTGCGATCAAGCCGGCAATCGCGAGCATCCACGTCAGGCTCATCACCCCGAGGGCGAACAGCGCGGCCATCAACCCGCAGCAGCAGCCGACGCACCACGCTCCGTGCACGACACCCAGGCGCAGTGCTCCCGCGGGGCTGTCACGCCAGTGGGTGAGCACGAAGTCAAGCGGTGAACGGCAACGGCGCAGGCAGGCATCCTTTGTCGGCGTGAGCTGATAGATCGCGGCCGCGAGCAGCACCCCGCCTGCGAGATATGGCCCGCCGCGATGCCACGACAGCGCTGGGATCGAGAGCGAGCGCACGCCCACGTAGAGGCCATATGCCAGGAGCCCGAACGCTGTCCATGTCAGGAGATATCCGCCGATGAACATCCACAAGGAGACGGCGCGATTCACCGAGCCGCGATCTTCGCTGCGACGCTGGACCACCTCGAACGCGACCGCCAGCGGCACGATCGAGGGAAACATCATCGCGCCCATCATCACGACCCACGACACCACGTAGAAGCCGAGACCCCCGGGGTCGGTCCCGGGACCGGCATCCATGCCGACCATCCGTTCTCGCGTCAACAGCCAGGCGAGCGCGGCAAGCCCCAGCAACGACGCGAAGACGCCAGCCCCAGACCGCACGGGCCGCACCGGACGCTGTCGCGCACTAGACGCCATTGCGCCCCGACCGTAACGCAATAGTGCCGGACGGGCAACCCAAAAACAGGAGCTCGCCGTCATCCTCGCGGATGACCCGGATGTCGATCGAGATCATCATCGCGGCCGCCCCGGATCGTCCGGTAGGCCGACAACAACACGCCGGCGAGAGCCTAACTTGGCCACATCCTCAAAGGCCGAGTAAGGGAGCCGTTATGAGCCTCAAACGCGCCGAGTCATTCAGCGGCATCGCGTTCGTGCCGATCGTGGCGCTGATGATCTGGGTGGTCGCAGTCACCGTACCCCGACCCGTAACGAGAATCTGCCCCGGTCGACACACCACATCGCTAAACGAATCCCCGCCGAGGAGCGGCTGACCGCCCGCGCCTAACGCGGCTTAAGTTGGGTCACCGAGGCCGATGGGCCGACCGAGGGTCGCTGAGAACATCGGCGTCACGCAAAGGCGAGTCCGCTCACGCTTACTGCCAGTATCTCAGGCAGTCGGGGCACGGCTGGGCAGCGCGAACCGGGCGATCTTGCGAACGACACTCCCGAATTGCTTGACGAGCGGCCCTGTGTTGTATGGCAGCTCGTAGTGCTGGCAGATCTCGCGCACCTCGACGGCGATCTCGTTGTAGCGGTTGGCGGGGAGATCGGGGAACAGGTGATGCTCGATCTGGTGGCTGAGGTGGCCCGAGAGGACGTGGAACAGTTTGCCGCCGGTCAGGTCGGCAGAGCTCAGCAGCTGGCGGTAATACCACTGGCCGCGAGTCTCCTCGGCCATCTCCGCCTCGGTGAACTGCACGGTGCCGTCAGGGAAGTGCCCACAGGAAATGATCGTGAACGCCCATAGGTTGCGCACGAGGTTGGCGGTCGCATTGCCGGCGAGCACGAATGGCGCCGAGGGACCGACAGCAGCGGAAACAGGACGTAGTCCTTGAACATCTGCCGATCGCCTCTGGGATGCCGCGAGATGAATAGTCCCGCTTCGCTTGGCGCAAGCGCAACGTTCTCAGCAGGCTGCATCGGGCACGCATGACTGGCCGTCAATCGGGTATCCGGCGGGTAGTGTCGCCCGGATACGTGTAGAAGTGAACGCTCGCGGAGCCAACGAGAAAGGCCGAAGATGGAAGCGCGAATCGACATCATCACGCTCGCCGTAGCCGATCTAGAGCGGGCACTGTGCTTCTACCGGGATGGTCTCGGGTTGGAGTCGCGTGGGGTGTTCGGCACTGAGTTCGCCGGCGATGATGTCGAGCCGGCCGGTGCTATCGCTTTGTTCGAGCTCCAGGGCGGGATGATCCTGTGTCTCTACCCTCACACTGAGCTCGCGAAGGATGCCAAGGTTCCGCTCGGTCCGCCGAAGAGCGGCGAGTTCAGCATCGGTCACGCCGTGACGAGCAAGGCGGATGTTGATGCAGTGCTCACCCAGGCCCAAGCTGCTGGAGCTACGCTTACCGATCGGCCGCACGACCGTCCATGGGAGATCTATTCCGGCTACTTTCGCGATCCCGACGGACACCTCTGGGAGATCCTCTACAACCCGCGGCTCGTCCGCCCGCAGGAGTAGTGGCATCGTCAAGAATCAACGACAAGGTTGAGGAGGTAGGTGTTAGTGGCGAGATTTATGACCATCGGATATGGAGATCGCGCCGGTTACGACCGGACTGACCCCGCGATCCGCGATGCGGCCCATCAACACGACGCGTGTCTGCACGCGAACGGAGCATTGATGGGTAGGGCCGGCCAGCCCGTGCAAGTGCGCAATCCCGGCGGGTCGGGCGTTGACAGGAGCGAGGGGCCGTTCCTGCGCTCCGACCTTCCGATCGCGGGGTTCATGGTCATCGAGGCTGCCGATCTCGAAGAGGCGGTGAGCCTCGTCTCTAAGACTCCTTGTGCTATCGCGCACGGTGTCGTCGAGGTGTGGCCACTCGACGCCGTAGGGGTGGGTGCTCGACAGCTCAATACGAGCCGTCTTGTCCGAGCGCGAAGGCTCTGGAAACGGTCGCCTCGAGCGGCTGAGATGGGGCATCGCTGAGATGGGCGGGCGTATGAGGCCGGGCCGCAGGAAGTCGGCGACTGCCTCTACGCCTACTAAGCCACTGTCGCTTCTAGTTGCGGGCGTCTGTGCTTGTCCGGTGCGTACGTTTGCTTTTGGCTCGGAGCGGCACTCCGCCGCTCCGTGATGAGTTCCACCAGAGCGACACAATCAGAATCCTTGCGGATGCCCCCCGTGGAAAACGGTCTCGATGTTGTTGCCGTCGGGGTCGAGTGCGTACGCGGCGTAGTAGGCGGGGTGGTATCGCGGGCGAAGGCCCGGAGCGCCATTGTCGCGTCCACCCGCGATTAGCGCGGCGGCATGGAACGCGTCGACGGTCGATCGGTTTGGGGCCGCAAGCGCGATATGTAGCGGCGGGCCGGGCTCGCCCTGCGCGATCCACAGATCCTCGTTGCCCTCGGGCCCGTAGCCGAAGGCGCCGCCGACCGTGACCTCGTGCATGCGCCAGGGAGCAAGCGCTGCCCTGTAGAAGCGCCGGCTGGCCGCGAGGTCAGCGACATCGAATGCCAGGTGATCGAGGAAGCGCAGTGTGGCTCCCGTGCGACCCGCTCGGAACGGCCATTCTTCGAACGCAGCACAACGCCCCGCTTCATCGAATCGGACGATCCACAAGTCGCGGTATTCGTCCTCGATCGTATCGCCATACCTCACTTGCACCCGGACGACGCCTGTGTCGCCCTCGACGGCAACAATCTCGCTCTCCATCGTGAAGACATCATCGTGGCCCTCGCGCTCTGTCTCCCAGAGGCCCGAGATTTGTGTCAAACCGTCGCACGGCCGATCATGCGGAGCGGTCTTGTAGGTCGCGTCGGGCGCGAAAAGCTCGGCCAGCGCTTCTGTGCCGGGCGTGCGCCACGCTCGCTCGTATGCCACCAGCCAGTCGTCAAGCTCGTCACGGTTCACGCAAAGCAACGCTAACAGTCCGCTGAATCACAAGATCGCGTGTCTCAGCACGCCCGCCGATCGCCCAAGGCGCAATGAAGTAGGAAGGTCGCACGTCACGGCGCGTTGCACTGTGGGCCGGTCTCCCAATAGGCTGTGCTGCATGGGCATAACGGGCCAGGTCCTCAAGATCCACGGGCAGCTCTATAAGCGAACCGACGGGCGCATTGGGCATCGCATGATCGGCGTCCCGACCCTGCTGCTCAGAACCACAGGTCGTCGCTCTGGCGCGATCCGGACGAACAGCCTCGTCTACGCCCGCGACGGCGGCGAGTACCTCGTTGTCCCGTCCAACGGCGGCGCCGATCGTCCTCCAGCATGGCTCCATAACCTCCGCGCGAACCCGGACGTCGAGATTCAGATCGCCCGCGAACGCCGGAAAGGCACCGCCAAGGTCGTCGAGCAGACGGATCCCGACTACGACCACCTGTGGAGCCTGGTAAATGAAAACAACCGGGATCGCTACAGCGCCTACCAGAAGCAAACGACCCGGGCGATCCCCGTCGTCGTCGTCACACCCACCTGATCCCAGGACGCTGGCAGCAGTGAGCGCAGGCCGAAAGCTGGCACCTGCAACGTTTGCGCGTAGACGACCAGCGTGTTCCCGCTACTGCTTTGGCGTCCCCTGCCAGCTACTGACCTAAAGGAACCTTGAAATGGGCAGTCGCCTTGCGCTCCATGGCCGACCAGGCGACTGTCCCTCGGGTAGGCATGACAGAGAGCCCCGTCTGGCTGGAGATAGGCGTAGAGGCCGTCGCCGACTTCCTGCGGCCCGGCCTCATACGCCCGCCCATCTCAGCGATGCCCCATCTCAGCCGCTCGAGGCGGCCGTTTCCAGCTCGGCGAGGTCGCGGATCTGGCCCAGCCGGATGCTGTTGCCGGAGGGGTCGCGGAAGCCGGAGTCGATCCCGTACGGACGCTCCTCCGGAGGTTCGTGGAACTCGACGCCGCGGGCCTTCAGTTCTTCGTAGGTCTTCTGGCAGTCGTCGGTCGTGAGGAACACCGTTCCCGCGAAGCCCTTGGCCATCAGGCTCTCGACTTGCTCGGTGGTCTCCTGGTCCATGATCGGCGGACCGGGGACCGCCATTAGCACGATCGATACATCCGGCTGGCCAGGGGGTGAGACCGCCAGCCAGCGGAAGTTCCCCAGCTCGGGCAGCGTGACGTCGGCGGCTATCTCCATGCCGACCTTCTCTGTGTAGAAGGCCAACGCCTCCTCCTGGTCCTGGACCCACAGTTGGGCGTTTGTGATTTTGAACATCGGGTTCTCCTTTTCAACAGGGGACGATGCGGTCAGGCTAGACCGGCCGCTTCCTCCTGTCTTCTCGAAAAGTGCGCTTCTGCGGACGGCCGTAGGCCCGTACTATGCAGCCTGGAACCAGCGCCATATCGGCGGCCGCTGGGTAGCGCTGGCGGTAGGCCGCCGGAGACAGCCCAAATGTGCGCGTGAAGCTCGTCGTGAACGAGCCGAGACTCGTCAGGCCGACGGACAGGCAGATGTCGGAGATCGAGCGGTCCGTGCTCCGCAGTAGCGCGGCGGCTCGCTCCAGGCGCCGGGTCAGCAGGTAGGCGTAGGGCGATTCCCCGAACTCCCGCCGGAACTCGCGGCTGAAGTGCGCCTTTGAGAGCCCCGCCGCGGCGGCCATCTCCTCGACCCCCAACGGCTCGGCATAGCGAGCGTCCGCGAGGTCCCTTGCGCGCAACAGGTGGCGGGCGGGGGGAGCGAAGGCCATCGCGCCAGTATTGCGCTCGGCGCGTTCTCCGGCGCTCGTTACGCCCTCTGGCGCTCGTTAGCTATTGGAGTGTTGGGCCCCGACACGAGTGGGTAGGTGTAGTCCATGGCCGATCCCGAGCCGCGACATATCGACTGGACCTCGGCGCAGATAGAAGACGGGACGCTCACCGTCGAGCTCATAGGGAAGGGTTCGAAGGCTTGGAAGGCGCGGTTCGAGAATGTGCTCGCTCTACTCGACACCCCACACACAACGTGGGGCGAGGTTCGCCTTCGCAAAGCACCGTCAACGTCGCCGGTGTGCAGCAAGGCAGTGAGCCAGAGTTGCGTCACTTTCTCGAGAGCGTTGTCCTGCAGGCCAATTCAGATACTCAGCCTGAGGCACCAGAAGACGATGACGCAGGCGGGGAGCCCGATGTCGACGAGCAAATGACCGCGACGTTCAAGACGTTCGCACAACAACAGGAGGATTGACGATGGCCAAAGATCACGGGCCCAGTGTCAAGAATGACAAGCAGTACGAAGGGCTGCGCGAAAGGGGCATGAGTAAGGAACGCGCCGCGAAGATCGCTAATAGCCCGGGGTCCTCCAAGCGAGGAGGCAACAGCTCGGGGTCGGGCACCAAACGAAACGCCGCGTCCCAGGGGGGCACTAAGGCGCAGAAGGCCGCCGCCGGACGCAAGGGCGGCAAAAAGAGCAGTTAGTTACTTATGTCTGAGAGCGCGACAGACCCACACGTCGCAAATGGCACTTCGGCCAAGCTGTCCGCGCTCGCCTCTCAGTACGCTCCCGGGCAGGAGCGTCCGCTGGGTTCCTACGCGATCGTGACAGGCGTCTACGGTGCTGGGGTTGCCGGATCGCTGATAGCGCTGCGCGCGCGATCGCGCGCTGCCCGAGCAGCTCACAACCCGCGACGTGCTGCTCATCGGCATTGCCACCCACAAGCTCAGTCGCCTGATCGCCAAGGACAAGGTGACGAGCTTCATACGCGCACCATTCACCCGATTTCAGGAGGCAAGCGGTCAGGGCGAGGTCGAGGAGGAACCGTGCGGCCACGGACTGCGCCTCGCTGTCGGCGAGCTCCTGGTGTGCCCTACTGCCTCGCCCAATGGGTAGCGACCGGGCTCGCGCTTGGGCTCATCGGCGCGCCACGCCTCACACGCCTAATCAGCACGGTGTTCGTCGCGCCACACCTATCTCCGACTTCCTCCAAGTCGCCTACCGCGCAGCCGAGGATCAGCCGTGAAGCGCCACCAAGACGAGCCGCATTCTCCTCGACCTGAGGTTCCCGGAAACCAACATCAACGCGAAGGAGATAGTCACCAGATGGCATCCACACAGCTACAAGGACAGGCAGTTGCCTTTCTCACGGCGCAGGAGGGCGTCGAGGAGGTTGAGCTCACGGAGCCCTGGAAGCCGTCCAAGAAGCAGGCGGCACCCCGAAGCTGATCGCCCCCGAAAGCGGCGAGGTCCAAGCGTTCAATCACCTCGACAAGAGCTCGACATATCCCGTCGATGAGACCCTCGAGGACGCCGACCCCGACGATTACGACGCGCTGGTGCTGCCCGGCGGCGTTGCCAACCCCGACTTCGATCTCAGGATCGAGCGCTCGCCCGCCCGCTGGTGGGGCAGCCGCGATTAGTCTTCGGGCGAGGACGGGTCAATAGGCTTTGAGAAGGAACCTGCGGCCACAGCGGGCCGCCTACTGAGGAGGCACGATGAGCAAGCTTAGGTGTCATATCTCGATCTCGCTGGACGGTTGCGTCGCCGGCCCGAACCAGAGTCAGGAGAACCCACTCGGCGAGGGCGGCGAGCAGCTCCACCGCTGGATCTTTCCGCTGGCCGCATGGCGCCAATCCCATGGCCAACAAGGCGGTGAGGTGAACGAGAGCGCACGGATAGTCGAGGAATCGCGCGAGAACATCGGCGCTGGCGTGATGGGCCGAAACATGTTCGGGCCGATCGGCGGTGGTGCCTGGGGCGAGGGGCAGTGGACGGGCTGGTGGGGTGAGGACCCTCCCTACCACTATCCCGTGTTCATCCTCACTCATCACGCGCGTGATCCCGTGGAGATGGAGGGAGGGACCACGTTTCACTTCGTCACCGACGGAATCGAGTCCGCGCTCGACCGGGCAAGGCGGGCCGCCGGCGGCATAGACGTCATGCTTTGGGGCGGCGCCCAGGTCGCTAACCAGTACCTGGCGGCGGGACTGCTGGACGAACTTGAGCTCCACGTCGTTCCAGTGGTGCTCGGAGACGGTGCTCGCCTCTTCGACAATCTCGGGGACGCGGAAGTGCAGCTCGAGCAAGTCCGAGCCGTCGAGGCACCCGGCGTCACCCACCTCAAGTACCGCACGACTGCTGCTTCGAGGCCGAAAGCGCGCTAGGTGCTAGCTCTGGATGGCTTGCCGGATACGGTAGGCGAGGTAGAAGTGCAGTACTGCTGGCAGAAAAATCAGCGCTCCCCACCAGTAGCCCTCGCTCAGCAGTATGCCGGTAACCACGAGTAGCCAGATGCCGACGGTAATGCGCACGCGGATAATGAGACGTGGGTGTCTGCGTTCCCATCGCCATCGAGGTTGACGTGTCGCTTCGCGCCAGCGCATGAATATCGCGCTCATCACGAGGTCGGCGGAGTCTGCCAGTCCAGGTCGTCGCTGACCGTCTGTGGCCCCAGCCATGAGCACCGACAGAATCTCCTGCTCGTGCTCGCGTCGGTACCGCGCTGGGAAGCACTTCAGTAGACGCCGGTAACGACGCTCTAGATCAGCCGAGCCGGTCATCGCATGGCTCCCGCTGGGCGCAGCCGCGACATCGCGACGACCGCGTTCGCTTGCAGGCGGGCCGCCTCCTCAGCGAGTCGCTTCTCGCCCGGAGACGTGAGCCGGTAGTAGCGGCGCAGCCGATTATCCACGATCTCCTCGTGGTCTACGTCGATAAGTCTGTCCGTGCGAAGCCGGTCCAGGGCAGTGTACAAGGTTCCGGCGCGCAGTCGGACACGTCCGTCCGAGATCTGCTCGACGTCAGTGATGATCCCGTAACCATGCTGGCTGCCTCCGGCCAGAGCCGTCAGGATCAGGAACGTCGCCTCTTGCATAGCACGTATGCCCATAGAGACAGTATATATCGAACAACTATCGGTTGTCAAGGCATCCATCTTCCCGGACCTGGCACTTCTCCCACCGGTACCCAGCGATCACGCAACAACCCTCGTCACAGTGCGCGTGAAGTAGAAGGCGGCACCGTCGCTCTATCCATCAAGCGATCCGGCGTGGATCGAGGCAAGACGGGTGCCCGCGTAGCTCCGCGCCCGGTCTGCCGATCAAGCCGGATCGGCCCCTAACCCTTCCTTTCGTCAGAGCGGAAAGAGCTACACTTGAGTATCTATTCAACAACACCGAACTCTCCCGATGAGCGCCGATGCGACATTAGCCGCAGAGAGCGCCGACGGGGGCGCATCGTTGGCCCGCGCAGACAACAACGCGAGACCTGTCCGCTTCGCGGGAGCCCAGCGGACAGTGTTGTTGAGCGCGACGACCCTCCTCGCAATCAACATCTGGACCGGCGCTCCGCTAGCGGCGTTGTGGGTCGGCTCACGAGTGGTTGGCCAGCAACTGTTGAGCATGACGGCCGTGTTCGCCGTCATCGTCACGCTCGCAGTGCTCGTCAGCGCGATGACGTTCGCTCTCATCCGGCTCAGCGCCCGCTATGACAAGCTCATCGGCCGGCCGACCGGCAAACCCACCCCTGTGCCGTGGCTACGCAGTATGAGAGCAGAGGACACCGATCTCCTCCGCGCTGAACGGGGAAACACCGCTGTGGAGATGATCGTGGTGGCAAGCGCCGTCATCGCGATCGTCTCGTTCGAGGTCTGGTTCCTCTTCTTCGCCGGATCGCCACTCCCCGGCGCTTAGAGAAGGACCCATACACGCAAGGCACGCCGCGGCTAAGCTTCGAGCGAGCCGGAGCACCGGTCGATAGAGGCTGGCCTCCGACAGCGCGCGCCTCGCCTCATTCAACCTGAACCCGACAGCTGTCATCCGCCTCCCTCCCTCCCATCCAACACGACCACCAGGAGATCATGCAATGAAGCGACTGACCCTGCTCCTCACCGTGACCGCAAGCGCTCTGCTCGCGGCCGGTACGATCGCCGTGGGTTCCGCCGCGGCGGCGTCCTCGACCCTTCCCACCCTTTCGCTCACGATCACCAATTCCTCGATCACGGTCACGGGTGCCGCGCAGTCCGGTGCGGTCAACGTCGTCTCGATCGCCACGGGTGTCAAGGAAGCAGGCGCGATCCTGTTCCTGTTGAAGCCCGGCGCCACCTTCGAAGAGGTCGAAGCTGCCATACAGAAGGCCCACGGCGAAATCAACGTGACGAGTAAGTACGGCTCGCTCGTGTTCGACGCCGAAGTGACTCCCGGTCACTCAAGCGAAGCCCAGACGTACCTGCAACCTGGTCAGTACGTTGCCGTGGTCCCAGGAGAAGAAGGCAAGGGGTCCAAGGCGCACGCGCTGTTCACGGTGACCGCCGCCGCGTCCCCTGTCGCGCTGCCGGCGCCCGAAGCCACGATCCGCTCGATCGAGTTCGGCTTCCGCGGGCCGAGCACGCTGCACGACGGCGAGCTGGTGCGCTTTGAAAACGAAGGCTTCCTCGTGCACATGGACGTTGCGGCGCCCGTCAAGAACATGCAGGCCGCCAAGCAGGCCGTCAAGGACCTGCTCGCCGGCAAGGAAAAGGCGTTTGGAAAGCTGATCTCAGGGCCTCCGGCGGGTTTTGCCGGGCCGGTTTCACACGAAGCTTTTCAGCAGGAGACGATCACCGCCAAGCCCGGCATCTACGTCGAGGTGTGCTTCATGGACACCCAGGACGGGCGCGGCCACAACCTGCTTGGCATGGAGCGGATCATTCACATCGTGAAGTAGCGCGCGAGCAGCAAGAGCGGGTTGGTCCGGTCGAGGTCAAGCGCGGCCAGGCCAACCCACTCTATGTACCGGCAGGTCGTAGCTGCGGCGGTGGCGGCTTGCGACTACCAACGCCGCGCTTTCGCTCGACATGCTCAGGGACTTGCGCCACGCTTGCACAAATGGCAAGGCGCGCTGCCCTAAATAGACAGCGCGCCTTGCCATTTCGGCCTAGGTCGCCCGCCGGAGTATCGGACACCGCTAGCCCTCGTCGTCATGGGGGACATCGGCCGAAAGACGCTCGAAGTCCTCCAGGGAGGCAGGCTTTGTCCCCAGGGCGTGCAGGTGCGTAGCGGGAGTGATCGGCGGCTCGAGCGTCACGCCGCCCTCGCGATCCGGGACGACATCATAGCGGCGCCCGGCGATTCCACGATCTCACCGACCGTCAAGTCGAGCCTCCTCACCGCAGTCGCCATATACCAATCCTAGCCCGGCTAACCAGCGAACACGAGTGCCTCTGCCCGCCGTGTCCGTTTGTGAAGCGCTAGCCACGCGCGAACTCGCCGTCGAGCGACATCCAGCGCAGGCCCAGGAGTCTCGGGGGCGACGCAACTACAGGGTCGGCCCAGAGATCCGCGCGTTCGCTAGGGCTACGCGCGGCGATCAACCGACCGCAACCCGGAGGTAGCCGACACGACGCCCCAGCCCCGCTGCTATATCGAACCAGCTGGAGTCAACATGCGTAGCCAGAATCCCCTCCTTTGCAGGCATTTTGTGGAAACCAGGCTACCTGATCTAGCGATTCGGGTCGGCGAGGTCCCGGTTCGAATCCGGGCGCCCGATTGGTTAGAGAACCGCGAAGGCCGGCGAACACGGGCGAAACCCTCGAAACGCTGGGCCTCGCGAGACGGTATTCGCTCGTGTTCGCGGCTGTTCGTTGGTCTGGAGACCGCAAATGGACCGTAGGGGGACGCAAAAGGACCGCAGCCTCCCGCGAGTAGATGAGCGACAATCACGGCTATGGGCGAGAGTCCCGAGATTGAGCTGGTGCGCCGGGCGTGGATGCCTTGATGCAGGGTGGCCCGGAGGCCTTGGACGAAGTGCTGGCAGAGTGGTACGGAGTCGAGGACGGGCAGCTCTGCGATGGCCGCAAAGCAATCATCGATGTGATGAGTCGCATCCTCGCTGGCCGCTTGCGAGGCCGAATCGAGGAGGCCATCCAAGACGGGCCTCGCAGGATCGCAAGATCCGGCCCCGAGTCGGCGCAGTCCGCTGTTGGCTAAGCGGCTTTGAGCTTGGCTTGGTGACGTCTTGCCGGGTGGGTGCGCTGATGTGCTCGTGGGTCTGAGAGCGCTCGCTGGCGGCGACGTTCTGTCTCGCGACGCGTGAGGTGGGCGGCGGCGCTCGCGGGGATACTTGGGCTGAGTCCATCGTTTGTCTCGATGAATGCGTGTGGTGCGATCTTGCTCCAGCGCTCAGCGATGCAATCCGCGAATGGGTCGTAGATTCGTATGCATCGCACGTCTCGCGCACTGTTCGCTAGCAGCCAGTTGATCTCGTGGTCGTAGGGCGGCAGCGAATAGCCGACGACGACCCACTCATCGGCTGCGGCGAGCTCGACGCGTGCCTTGTGCCATACCGGCTCGAGCCACCAGGGGACGGGCTTCTCGGGTAGCGGCGGGATGATTGCCGCGTCTCCTCCGTTACGAAACGCTGGCCGCAGGTCGGGGTAGACCTCGACTCGATCGCCTGTGAGGCTCCAGTTCAAAGATCCGTGGAGCTTCGCGAGCGGGATCAAGCCAGTCGGGCTCGGGTCGCTGCCACGGTCAAAACCTGAGCTGAGCGCGTGGACGGTGTTCTGGATGCCGGCGTAGTGGAAGCCCGGTGATCCCGCGATCGCGTTCAGGCTGATCCCGACCGTCTGCTCGATCGTGAGGTCGTAGTTCGTGGTCACGATCGCACGCACGAGGATCTCATCGAGAAGCCAGTTCCAGAAGGCCGCCTGCGTTGCGCTCGGGGTGCGTCGCAGCAGTTCTGGCCGGTAGCGAACCCCGCTGTCCAAGCGCTGCGGGAGGCTGGGCGCCGCGAGGCGTCGCTGCAGGTAAGCCGCGACATCGCTCCATCCCAGGCCATACCGTCTCACGGTCCCGGTCAGGTCGAGTTCCAGCTGCGGGTCATTCCAGTGGAAGATCGGGCTGCCCGGCAGGCGCCTGAATACCTTTTCGGTGCCGCCCTCGTACGCGTAGGCAACGAACTGCTCGGATGAGCTGTCGGGGTGTTCGCGCTGCCACTCTTCGTAGGCGTCGATGACTTCGCTGTCGCGTACGCTGAGATCGGCCGACCTCTCGAAAAGCTGGTTCGCCAGCGGCAGTCCGGCCACGGCCGACCAGCCGGCGCCCAGGATAAGCGCGCAGTTCGGGCGGAGTAGGCGCTGAGGGCGGCGATCTATGAGGCCAAGGGGACGCATAAAGGGCCGAGCAGGATCTCACGCGCAGCGGACGGACTCTGTGAGCACCCATCGTCAGACCTCATGCGCTGCGGTGTCGATCGGGAGGGGTCGTGGCGCAGCTCGCGGGGTCAGCGATGGTCGCTGACCCCGACGACCTGATCGTGCTCGCCGAGGTGCACGCGACCGATGCAGTCGTGCCCGGCGACTGGCATTGCCGGACGCGGCGTCGGGCGCATGGCTGGCCAGTCGCAGCAGCCCTGGTTGCTCGAGTCCCTTGGGGTCTTGTAGTTGGCACAAACGCCAGGGCGGCTACCGTATGCTGGAGCTATGGAAGCAGGACGCGAGTTCGATGTCGTGATGGTGGCCGAGCCGGAGGGCGGCTACAGCGTGTTCGTGCCTGATCTGCCGAGCGTGGCGACTCAGGGCGAGACGATCGAGGAGGCGCGCGCCAACGCCCAAGAGGCGATCGAGGGCTATCTCGAGGTCATGCACGAAGACGATCTGCCGATCCCTTCGGTGCATCGCGACCGCGTGGCGGTCCACACCGCGTGAGCCAGCTGCCTGCCGTCAGCGGCAAGCAGCTCCTCAAGGTCTTGGAAGGCGAGGCTGGTACGTCAAGCGTATCCGCGGCAGCCACCACATCCTGCGCCACCCGACGATCCTCGACGCGCTGCCGGTCCCGATCCACGGCAACCGGCCGATCAAGCGGGGGACGCTCGGCAACATCTTGCGAACTGCCGGGATCAGCCGCGATGACTTCCAGCGCCTCCTCTGAGACGGCCAGGCGACTCTCGATAGGGGGGTCGCCCCGGCCGCTACCGTTGGCGGGTGCCGGTGGCTCCACCCAGACCTCGATCTCGCACTCATCCGGGGGTAAACGACGGGATGCAGTCCCGTCGAACCCGCGACCCGGGGGCGCCTTGTCGCAGCCGGGCGCGGTCACTGAACATACGGTTGTTCAGGATGGGATACACCGGGTCTCGATGGGCGCGAAGTCCGGTATGGACGTCGCACGAGGACCGCAGATGGGACCGCAGGCGCCCCGAAGACGGCATAGGAAAGCCAACTCTAACCGTTCGCCCCGATTGAATTGCTGTTGGCATCACGAGGTCGCTGGTGGCGTCCTCGACCTGGAAGTGTGGCTCTGATACAGGGATCTATGGGGTCCGATCTCGACAGAGATAAGGATTTCAGGCTCGTCAGTTTTGAGGCTGACCGCACACGAACCGCCCACGCTGCGGTCGCAAGACCGCACGCGCGTAGTCCAGATACGGGTCTGCGGCGCTCTCGACAGTTAGCTGGAGAGAAGAAGCGAGCCTTGGGCTGGTTCGATGAAGCGCAAAAGCTCGCGCGGTTCGATGCCTACGGGGGGTCGCACGTTCAATGAGGCCGAGAGTGACCAGTTCGCGGATCGCCTTGGCGTAAATGAGTGCTTATGTATTGTCCGAAATGCTTAAGGGGGCAACTCGTGAATGATCTGCTCACGAGTTGCCGTCTCTAGTGACCCGAAGCCCGGATATCACTTAGGGGCGCATGGTGGCGGTTCATGCGGCGCAGCGCTCGTATCGCTGCCAAAGCCACATCCGCTTGATTCGATACGGCGAGGGCCAGCGCTGGCAAATGTACTTACCGAAACCTCCGTTTGGCGCGGCGACGGTTCTCGCTGGAAGTGCGTTCGAACAACAAGACAGGACGGGGTTGATGTCCTAGGGGCAACGCCTGTGCGGCCAATAGCAGAGCCAGCAGCGTGGCGCCGCCGACGGCTACATAGAACCATTCTGCACCGCTCGCGCCAGACGGCCGTGTCGAGAATGCCGACTGGCTCGCCTGCTTGCGCGCCTTTTCCTTGCGCTCGGCTGCCGACGGGCTCTGGGCATAGCCACTGGCGCCCGGCGGTATCGGCTCGACCGGAGGAGTGGCCGCCGGCAGGATCGCCAGCGGTGGGACCACGCTTTCGATCGGCGCCGGCAGGGGCGGTTCTACCGGCATCGGCTTGGCCGCAGGCGGCGCGAGCGGCTTGGCCGCTGGCGTGGGCGGTGCAGGCGGCGGCGCTGGCGCAGGCGGAATTGCAGTGAGTGCCGCCGGGAACGTGCCTGCGGGTGCCGGGGAAGGTGGAGGTGGCGCCACCGCCCCACCCACTCTGCCCTGCGACTGGGAGGTGTGGACTCTGATCACTTCGCCGACGCCGGCCCGGGAGACCGTGCCGCAGGGTGACCCGAAGCCACCCGACTTGACCGTGACCGGCAACGAGTAGCTCAAGAGGCCGGTCGTGATTGAGACAACAGTCGTGCCCGCGTTGTACGCGCAGAACAGGTTCGAGGTGGAGGAGGCAATCGGGTGCCCGTCGGTGCCGAGCTTGGGGAGTGGTGAGCCCGGGCCACTGGGTTCCACGAAGGCGCCAATCGTCGGTTCTGAGCTCGTAAATTCGTAGCTGGGCTGCACACAAGGTCTCGAGCCGCAGCTAGGCGCTGGGATTTCGACGTAGTTGTCGTAGCCGGGAAACGGTTCGCCCGGTTCACTCGGTTCTTCTGGGCGCCCAGCGATCGTGGCCAACGTGCCCTGAGGGCGGCGGCCGATCGCTTCGAACTGCAGCGTCAGGCTCCTGGCGACGCTCAGCCCATCCAGTGGCTTAAGTGCGAGCGACTCGATCACGGGCACGGCGGCGACGTGAACTTCGCGCGCGTGCGTGTCGGCCGATACGAAGTACCACTTCACTCCATTGTTCTGGGGCTTCTGGTAGCCGAGCGAGGCGCCCTCGTACTCGGGGATCTGGGCCGTCCCAGATCCAGGGTTTTCGGGGATAAGGTGGCGTTCATCAAGTCGCCGTTCGCTGGTCGTGAACACCGCCAGCACGCCCGAGCTCGCAAGCAGCGAGGCGACGGACTCGCCTTCCTTGAGGCTTTGCAGCGGCGTGGCGGCGATCACCACCACCGGGAGCCCTCGTCCACGAGCGGCGGCGAGTTGTTCTTCAAGCCAGCCCCGCTGCCCTGCTGTCGATGCACCCGCTTCCAGCTGGCCTTCGGCGTCGTCGAGCACGATCACGCGCAGCGTCGCGCCATTCTGGCTGGCGTCGAAAGCGTAGTAGCGATGTACGTCTCCGTTCGGCGTCAGTGATCCCGAGGAGACCGGTGCGATTCCGCCGGCCGGCGCCCCTGTGCCGAACGGCTCCGGGGCTTCCGCGAAAGCTTCCGAGAAGGGGGTTTCATAGGGCTGGTCAGAGCGGCCGATGGCCGCGAACGTCGGCAGGCCGCCGAGCGGCGCAAGCAGTTCGGGCAGGCGGGCGAAGTCAGCTGCTGGTTCCGCGCCTTTTTCGTGTTCCAGCGGTCCGACGGCGTTGCCGCCGAGCATGGCGAACGCCGGACCCCCCGGCTGTGCGGCGTAGGTCGCGATCTGCTTGACCGCCGCGCTCAAGTTCACATCGGGCTGGGCGTTGGGCACCGCCGAGCACTGCACCTTGCACTCGGGGCTTGTGAAGAAGGCGAAGGAGACGACCCCCGACCTGGCCGGAAGGCTAGGGGCAGAGGATGTCAGGCCGGAGGGTTGTGCGTTGCCTGTCGTGTCATAGCGCCAGATCGACGCTGTCCTCCAGCCGGCAGGGCGGGCTGAGAGAACTTCGGTGGTCCCTTGGTGGGCGGCGTCTTCAGTGCCGTCGTAGCCGCCGACAGCCCAAGCGTGCTCGCCGGTCGGGTCGGTGGCGACCGCCAACACGGGATCGCTCTTGACCGCCCCATCGCCACCGATTACGTTCCCCGCGTACTGCGAGCGGCTCAGATCCTGCCAGCCGCTTTCGCTCTGGCGCAGCAGCTCGCCGTCGCCGGGAGGAAAGCCCCCGACTTCACCGCTCAACAGGTTGACCGACGGCGCGACCGAAACATAGGCTCGCAGCTTGCCGGAGGCTTCGCGGAACGGCGCGAGCGCGACAGCGACGCCTGACAGCGGCTGTTCGGCGTATTCGAAGCTTCGGCCAGCCGCTTCGCGAACAAGCATGATCGAGCGTCCGGCTGCGATCACCCCCCCGTCGGGCAGGCCGGCGACCAGGCGCAACTGGCCCGGTGCGGGCTTCGGGTTGTTCGGTATCAGCGATTCTTCGAGTGTTTCCCAGCCACCCCCGGGCCGGCGCACGATCAGGTTGCCGCCCGCGACCGCGAAGGCTTCCGAGCCGGCTACCGCGATCGAGCTGATGTTCTCCCCGGAGACGGCGGGCGGAGGATCTTCGATGCTCCAATGCTCCCCGTCGTAGTGAAGGATCGTCCCGTTGGCTCCCACGGCCCAGCCTTCGCCGTTGGCGGCGAATGCCACGGCGTTGAGCTGCGACGGTGTGAGCGAGATCGACTGCGGATCTTCAGACCAGGAAGTGCCGTCCCAGTGCAGGATGACGCCGAACTGCCCCACGGCGAAGGCGCTGGAGGGTCCATTGAAGGCGACGCCGAGCAGATTGAGGTGGTGGGCGCGTGGGGCGGCTGGCTCGACCTGCCAGCCGGTTGAAGCGTCATAGCGCAACGTCGCGCCGTCCAGGCCGACCGCCAGCGCACCAGATTCGCCGGCCCCCGCGCTGCTGCCCGGTGCCAGCGCGATGCTCGTCAATGGCGAGCGGTCGGGCAGCGGCCACGGTGTGAGCAGGCTCGAGTTCCGTTCTGAGGACCACTGCCCGAGTGCCTTCGTGCCGCCAAGCCAGCCGGCGTTTGGCCCTGTGAACGCATCCCCATTTTCCGGTCCGTGGCCGGGTGCCAGGACGCTCGTCCAGCGACCGCGGACGTAGACGTCGACGACTCCTTCATGCAGCGAGAGCGCGACCGGTCCGCTTTCGGTCGCGAAGAACGCGTCGGGCACCGCCGCCGAGCCGAGCGGTTCTTCGCAGGAGTTGGCCGCCGGCAGCGTGCACCACGAGTTGGTGACCTTGCCGGTACTGCCGTCGTAGCGCGCCACCACGTGGCCGCTTTCATGGTTGTTCAGATAGACCTTCGCTTCGATCCAGACGGCGCCGCCCGGCTCGACCTTCAGTGCTGTCGGTTCGACGTAGTTGCTGTGACCGGCCAGGGCGCCGCCGAGGTCCAGTGCATCGAGGCCGAGCCCGCTGGGGGGAAAGTGCCATTCGTGGTTATAGAGATGGCCCAGGATGAGCCCATGGCCCTGAGGATTGGGGAGCGAGAACGCGGCCCAGGCTTCGCCTGGGCCCTGGACGTCGCCGACTCGGAGGGTCATCGGTTCGCCACTGGGGATGTTGGGGGGCCGCTGCAGAGGTGTCGCGCGCGTCCATGAGCCTTCCTTCAGAAGCGCGTATTCCGGGGTGTTCGCGCTCAGCATGCCGTATACATGCCCTTCGGGATCCTGGCCGAGGCGCAGCTGCGCTTTGCCCGATTCCAGCAGGGGCAGCGTGGTTTCAGTGGCGATCTTGTCGTATTCGAACTGACCGCCGGGACTTCTGTGGAAAAAGCCGATCGTCTTAGGTCCTTCGCGCGGGGTCTCGACTAGACCCAGCCACCCTTCGCCTGAGGGTGCCATAGCGCCGGTTACTTTGATCCCGCCGCCGGCGTTGATGTCGAGCTCGTTGGCGGGCACCAACTGGAACGCCTTCGTGCCGCCGGCTTCGCGCGGCACGTCGGCGATCTGCCAGCCGCTCTGTTGCGCATAGCGCAACAGCACGAGCTGGTGGCCTTCGGACATGTATTCGAGCCGACCCGCCCCCGCCGCCGCAGGTGGCGCGCGCGTGATGCCGTAGGCCCAGGTTTCCGCTTCGTGTCGCGGGCTGGCATCGGCGGAGACGGCGCCGAGAATCGTGATGTCTTCGGCGGGCGCCACCACGCCGGTGATCGACGCCGAGACTGCCTGCGCTGACATCGTGTTGGCGACTTCGACTTCCGTTTCCTGCGAGGTTGCCTGGTTGCCGGCGGCGTCGAGGGCGCGCGCGCGGAGCATGTAGCGGCCATTTTCCAGGATTTCGGTGTGTAGCCGGTGGGTATAACCGGAGCTTGAGGAGGAGGAGGAGGCAACCGTCACTTCGCCTCCAGGGAGCCGGGTCCAGGCCGCACCGCCTGCCCGAGCCCGTTCGAAGATCACAGATGCCACGCCCGAAGCCGGTTCTCCATTGGGGAGGTTGGGATCGTTGGTCGTCACCTTGAGGGTGACATCGCCGCTCAAAGGTGAGCCGGGTGGTTCCAGCTCGACCTTTCCGACTTCTGGCGGGGTGTTGTCCACCAGCCGACCGCGCACCGGGAGCGAGACAAAGCTGAGGTCTTCCCCGCCGGCGGGCACGACGCGGAAGTCGTCGCGACCGTTTGGTGCTTCGCTCGTCGCGGTATCGAGGCAGGCCGTAGTGGCCGTGCTGGCACAACTCGTGGGTTCGCTTCCGCTGGGCACGGTGGGTACCGGTCTCCAGGCGCCGGTGCCCGAGGGAGCCCATTCGAAGCGGATCGGCTGGATTTCGGCGCCATGAGGGACTTCGGCCTGGAGCTTGACCACGCCGCGGAGTGGCGATTCAGGGACGGCGAGCTTCACGACAGGTGATTCCCCTACGACGATCAGCCGTTCGATCGTCGGCGATT
Organism: Solirubrobacteraceae bacterium; assembly: GCA_049287685.1. Classification (GTDB taxonomy): domain Bacteria; phylum Actinomycetota; class Thermoleophilia; order Solirubrobacterales; family Solirubrobacteraceae; genus Palsa-744. Next base: position 24,467 of record JBAQGH010000029.1, read on the forward strand.
CATATTGGGTGTGCGTTGTCTTTTCAGTGACGACGACACGTAGTTCATACGGGCCGTCCTGCGCTATTTCTTCTTCCGGGTGCAGGAACGCATACGGCTGGGTTGGGCTCTTCGTGCTTTCGACTTCCTGCCAGGTTGTGCTCTCATCCGGTCGAATCTCGAAGACGATCGATTCGATCGATCCGGAGGCCAGTGTCGTGTTGAGCTTGAGGGTGACGAGGGATTCATCAATGAAGTCGGGCCCGGCCGGTCCGGTTTCCAGGATGACCGTCGGTTTAGATTGCAGGGATGCCGGGGCAAGCAGTGCCGCCGCCGGCACGATCGGGCCGGTAAAGGGGGAAGTGAGATTCGGTGGGCCACCGCCAGAGCTGGGCTGCGTGCCCTGGCCCGCAGGCGCACCAGCCTGGTCTGCGGGCGTAGAGCCGCTGAGCGCCGGCGGTGTGAGCGAGGCAGGCAGTGAGGCAGCCGGCGCGGGCGAGCTCGGGGTGTCAGCCAGCGCAGCGCTGGTCGGTCGCAGCGGCACGTGCGGTTGTGGCAGCCGCGATATGCGAGCGATCAGCCTTGGCCACTGTGCTCGGCCCAACACCGGGCCGGGCCGGGCGGCGCTCGAGGAAAGCTTGGCGGTCGCCAGCCTGGCGAGCAAGCCCGGAGAATGGCTGCCGCGGATCGGAACACCCTCCAACGTAGAGATCACCCTGCGTAGTGCCGGATCGGACAGCAGGCGGGCCTCCAGCTGGGGCTTGCTCATCAAGCGGATCTCCTCGATGAGCTCGTCGCGGGCGTTCGGACCGAAGAGCGGCTGAGTGCCCCGTTGGGGATGGCCCTGCGCTCGGCCCAGCAGACGCCATGCCTCGAGCAGCGGGCGTGGATCGATCGCCCCGGCGCCCGCTGGTTGAACCTTGAAGAAGAGGCGTGCTCGCCTCTCATGAGAGCGACCAGCCACGTTGCCGAGCACGGTCCCGGGTGCGACCCATGTGCCCCTAAGCAGCGGCGCCAATCGCATGTCGGCGGACCGGGTCGCACGCCCGTTCGGCGCTGTCGCCGAGCCGGTATGCCGTGGTTGCGGCGGGAGCCTGTAGCGCCTGAGGACCCGGCCAAGTCTGGCGTAGGTGTAGACGTCGCCGTAGCCGTCGCGAAGCTCTATGAAGCGACCCAGCTTCGCGCTGTGCCCGATGCGGATGACCTCGCTGCTCTGAACGGCGAGAACAGGTGCGCCTGGAGCGGTAGCGATGTTCGCTCCCACGACGGTGGGCCTCAAAGCGCGGGCGCCAGGGACAGCGGCCACCTTGGCCCACGCGGGCGTGGCGGTGAGCTCACCTGTGCTCTCAACGGGAATGCGTCCATCGACGATCGCGGCCAGGCCGCCGATCATCGACCGCGGGATCTTTCCGAGCAGCCGGGTGCGCAGCAGCACCGATTCGACGTAGCCCGAGGAGTGGTTGTAAGCGTAGATAGCGGCGCGCAAATCGTGAGCGGCGCCGGCTGCTTGAAGGTAGCGCGCAGCCGCGAAGATCGCGTCGGCTGGGTTGTAGGGATCGCGCACGCCCGCGCCGTTGGCGTCCACGCCGTAGGTGGACCACTCTTCCGGCAAGAATTGCATCCACCCCTCCGCGCCGGCGTTCGAGATGCCGAGGTCGTAGCCGTAGTTGCTCTCGACTTCGTTGATCGCGGCCAGTACCTGCCAGGGAACCGCGTAGCGCTCGGCGGCCGCGAGGTAGATGGGCAGCAGGAACGGCGGTGTGCGGTAGGTATCGATGAAGAAGCTCAGCACCGGGCTTGTGCCCGGGAGCATCAGAGCGGGCGAGGGTATGAGCGGTTCGAACGCGCTTGGGTTGGGTGCAGGAGTTGGCGTTCCAGCGGGGCGGGACAGCGAGGGCCTCCCTGATATCGTGCCGCCGGTTTCTCCGACTACAGCTGGTTGCCTCTTGGCATGGGTCCGCGGCGAGCGGCGCTTTGGGGTGGCCTCGGTCGGCTGCTGGCTGTGTGAGACCACGACGGGGGGTGGGGCTGTCGGGGGCGTGGCGGCCGTCGTTGTGGTTTCTGATGCTTCGGGTGTCGTTGAGGACGGAGAGGAGGGTGAAGCTGAAGTGGAGGCTGGAGTCGATGGCAGCAGGGAGGGTGCGGCCAAGGAAGCTGAGCTGCTGTTGGACGTCAAGCCTTCTTCTTGTCTTGACACGGAGCCAGCATGTCCTGACTGCGTCTCGGTGATCGTCGATGCGCCGCTGTCGGGCGGGAGGGTGGCGATGGTGCCTGCGAAGACGAGCGCAAGAAGGAAGAACCTCCTCACGCGAGTACCGTCGTCATCTGAGATCTCACAAGTGTTTGGGTCATGGCCGTTGATGTGAAACGAACCGTTCGCTGATCACGCCACGCAGAAGCGGGCATCTTGAAGTCCTCGCGCAGGCGTGCGGTGAAGAAGCCGTTACTTACAGGCGTTGTTTACGCGACGAAACGCACTTTTGTCGGCCAGCGCTTGCGATCGAGCTTGAGGATCAGCAGTCCTCGGTGGCCCGAGAAGGGCCGCGGCCGGGCCTCGCTGACGACGCGCCCGTGCCGAAGTGCCTGTGCGCCGATCGTGACCGGGCGGCGTATCCGAAAACTCAGGTAGAGGCTGAGGCTATGTCTTCCGTGCAGCTTGGCTTTGACGCCGTATATAGCTGGCGGCAGCTTGACCCTGTGCGTCTTGGTGACAGTCGCCGGGGCAGGCGGTGGTGGCGGCGCCGGTGGGGGTTCGAGCACGATGATCGGCGGGTCGAGGTTGAGTTCCAGTGGCCGTTCTTCGAGGTCGTCGCCTTCCGCGGCGTCTGGCTTGGATCCATCGGTCAGCCTGTAGAGGTGGGGTGGCTGCAGCACAGAGTTCCCGGTTTCATTGAAAACGCTGCCCGTGCTGGTTGCGACCCACGCGTCGTTGGGAGCGTTGGCGGCGACGGCGCTCACGTAGCCTTCGCGATCCGCGGGCACGAGCGGCGGCGTGGGCAAGGAGCCTTTGTAGGTTGGGTCTACGACGCGAAAGCGCGTGACGGTAGTGACTCCGTCGCAGGCTGCCTGGGCGATGACGGGTTCACCTTCGACCGGTCTCGCATTTGGGTCTTCTAGCGCACCTTCCTTATGGGGTAGCAAGCTGCCGCCCGCAAGCGCTTCGCCCGAGCCTGGAATGACCGCGATCGATGACCACAGGAAGGAGTCGGCCGGTTGGGCAGCATTGAAGGTGAGGGGCGTGAAGGTGAAACGGCGTTCCGGCGGGCCCGTGCAGGTTGTGCTCGCCCCGGATGTCGACACCGGCACGAGCGGTGAGGGCGGCGGCGGGAGTGACGGCGAGGCCGGCCGGAATTCATATCTGGAAGCAACACGCAACCCGGTTGGGTTGCCGGCCACCCAACCCTGACCCGTAGCGTCGAAGTCGACCGCAACGAGGTCGGTCCTGTAGGGATCATGTTCCTGTGGACTCGTGGTCGGTGTGAACAGGACCGGCGCGAAGAGCCCACCGCTCGAGGCCTGCATCTCGGGCGGGGGCGCCCCTTCGTGTTCTGAGAGGACTTCGCTCATCGATGTGGCGCCATGGAATTCAGTTGTGGCGCCGACGGCCACGCCGAACGGGTCGCCTTGCGGATCCTGGCGGGCGACCGCGGCAGTGTATTCACCCTGGAGCCACTTCAGTGATGGTTCAGGCGAGGCGTCGCTGAGCTGCGTCCCGTCCCAGTGCACGACCGTGCCGTAGGTGCCGAAAAACCAGCAGTCGTTCCAGGCAAGGCAGGCGGCTGAGGTGATTCCACCGGGCCTGAGCCTTTCTTCTTTGCCAGCGACCACGGTCACGTGCTGCTTCGTCGCCGCGGGAAGTTCCAGCGACTCCCATTCGAGAGTGGCGCCGTCGAAACGGCACAGGCGGCTCCAACTCAGGTCGGTGGGCCCGCCGATCAGCCAGTAGTCGAGCTTGCCCGCCCACACGACCGTGTGGCCCGGGCAGACGTTGTAGCCAGGGAAGCCCGGGCTCGGGAGCCACGTGACGCCGTTGAACAGCCAGACTCCATAGGGATTGTCCGCTGGTGCTTCGCTGGCGGTGGTAGCTGCGAGCCCTCGATTCCAGGCCCTGAACGCGATCGACGTCACCGTGAGCGCACACTGGCTACCAAGTGGAGCTACTCCGCTGAAGACGAGTGAGCACGGCTGGGCTGGGGTCTCGACGGGGGTGCCTTCGCTGCCGAAGGGATACGGGTTGACGTCCACCCAGCACGGACTGCCAGACGATGGGCTGGCGGGAGGTGACGTGGAGGGGCCTTCGATTCCCGCAGACGTAGTCGTCGTGGTGGTCGCGCTCTGCGTGCAGGCAACCGTCGAGCCGCCTTCGGCGGCGGCGGCCTTAGGGGCGCCGGCCAGGGCGAGGATGAGGATGCATGACGGCAGGGCGAGCCGCCCGAAGTGGCGGAGCATGGCGGACGATGCTAACCGGACCGCCGATCCCAGACGTCCAACGTTCACAGGAAGTTCACGATCGGCGAGTCAAAAATATTACTTGCGCTCGGCGGCCACCTGTTGCAAGCTCATCTTGGTTCATGTTCACGCTGTAGTGACACGCGCTTCACCGTGACGTAACGACGTTCACCGATAAGACACAAGGATCTTCACCGGGGGGCAACACCGGCCTCTGCTCCAACTGAATAATTGGCCTCAAGCCTGGGAAGCTTCGCAACCAGGGCGAGCGTCTCTTGCTCGTCACTGGTGTCGTGTCACTGAGAGGCGGACGACCGTGTACCAGTTCGGAGCAACTAGGTCAGTGATCATCGTTACCTCCACTTCCAGCAAGGGGAAGAAATATATGGACATCGCAGTTCGCAAACGATTCATCTTGGCCCCGTTTGCCGCACTGCTGATCGGGCTCAGCGCGATCTGCTGCATGGTGTTTGCGGATGCCAGCTCAGCAGCCGTCCCGGCAGGCCTCGGTTGTCAGTCCTCCGAAGGCAAGATCAGTGGACGCGGCTCGACCTATCAGAATATCTTGTTGAAAGAATACTCCAAAGTCTACGGCGAAGACTTCTGCGGCAGCGTTGCGGAACAGTTCGCGGGAGACCCGGCCGGCAACAATATGATTGCCTACAACTACCCGAAGGCCGTTACAGCGAGCGCCACCGGATCGGGCAACGGGCTGAAGGCCGCGAGCTGCCGCACGGATGCGTTCGCGGGCACAGACACCCCGTACAGCCGGGCGCAGCTTGAACAGCTCGACGGCGCACCGGGCGCGTTGGGTGGCTGCTCGATCACATTCGAACCGCCCTTCGAACCCAAGTCAGCGCCCTTCCCCGGCGCCAACGACATCCAGGACAACGTCATGTCGTTCCCGGTCGGCGGTTCCTCGGTGACGGTTGCGATGCACCTCACGAGTGGGGCTGGAGGCAGCTGCCCAACGGGTGCGTTGCCGACGAGCCTGAAGTTCACCCCGAAGGAGGTTTCGCGTCTCTATGGTGGCGATGCCACGCACTGGAATGACGCCGAACTGGTAGCGACCAATCCGACGCTGAAAGAATGCACGGGACCGGTCACGCGAGTCGTGCGCCAGGACTCATCCGGGACTACGAACATCCTGAAGCAGTATCTGATTCGCGTGGACAACGAACGGACCGGTGTGACCTGCGGCGTGATATCAAGCGTCACCCAGAACTGGGAAGCGTACTTCACGACCAACACCGAATGGCCCGGCAAGCAAAAAGTCGGCGAAGAAGGCACTTGCAGCGCGATTACCACGGGAGCCGCAAGCGGTGGGCCGGAACTGATCGCAAAGCTCAAGGAAACGGCGGGCGGCATCGGCTATATCGATCTAGCCGAAGCCATAGGCCAGCCGGGAATTGTGCTCGCGAGCGTGCAGAACGCCACGGGGACCAAATTCGAAGCGCCGAGCATCGGCGGCGGACCGGCCAACTGCCTCTACAGCGCGCTGCCGGCTCCTCCGGGCAGCAGCAACAGCGACGCTGTCGGGTTGAACGCGGAAGATAACTGGAGCAACAACAACGAAGGGTACGCAAGCGCGCCCGCCAACCACGAGAACGCCACGGATCTGGGCAGCAAGTACCCGATCTGCGGACTCACGTTCGACCTGGTGTACACGGGCATAAACAGCAACAACGGAGAAGGAAAGGGCGCCATCAGCCGGCTCACAGCCGACCAACGGCGGACGATGTACTCGTTCTTCACGTTCATCCTCTCCTCGGCCGGGCAGGAAGTACCCGGAAAAATCCACTACGCACCACTGCCGTCGAGCTGGCTGCCAAAGCTCGAGCAGGGATTCCAGGAAAACTTCTAGACACGGGCGTCTAGGAGCATAGGCAGTCAGTCCATGGCAATGGATCTGCAGAACGGGGGAGCCGGCCCAACCGGCTCCCCCGTTCACATGGAGGAGTTTGTGTATCTAAAGTGTGAATATTCTTCCCAGGCGACTTCCCTTTGGCGAGCGTTCTGGTAGAAAAGGAGCCTGTGAAGATGATGAGGGTCAACTTGTTCAATCGTTACCGCAGCGCGCTGAAGCTGACGGTCGCAGTGACGTGCCTCGGGATGCTGGCGGCAAGTTCCGCGAGCGCTGAAACTTTTAAGGCGAGCACTTCCAAGCAGCTCGAAGAAGCGGTTACCAAGGCCGACGCGAACGGCGTTGCGAACACGATCGAACTAGCGGCAGGCGCCTACTTGCCCGCCAAATCGTTGGTCTTCACTAATACGGGCGGTACGCAGACGGTGACGGGACCGGAGGGCACAATCGGTGTTGCTACACCTGGCGTGCAGCTCAATGGAGGCAGCGTCACGCCGGTTGCAGGGGTATCTGAACGCGAACTATTTCTAGTCAATGAAGGCGTGACGGTCACGCTCGAGCACGTCGTTGTCACCAGCGGTGGCGAAGCGGGAGGAACCCCCGGCATCGAAGATCGGGGCACTCTGAATGTCGAAGACGCGACGATCTCAGGCAACCTCGGCACCCAAATCTTTGTTGAGAGCGGCGCGACGGCCAATTTGACCAACTCGACGCTCTCCGACGGCCACGAATTCGGTCTCGTCGACGAAGGCGCGGCGAGCTTCCTGAATGTAACGATCGTGCATAACGCCTCTGGCGGCGTTGGGGGCACCGGATCGGGCACGGTGAGTCTGACGAACACGATCGTCGGCCTCAACGGCGCGCCGCAGTGCGGGAGCAACACGATCACAAACGATCACAGCCTTACCTCCGACGCAAGCTGTGGCGGCGAAGCAAAATTGCAGAACAAGACACCGCTGTTGCAGTCGTCGCTGCTCAATGATGGTGGTTCCACGACGCTCTACTCCGAGAAGGCGGGCAGCCCGACGATCGATGCCGGTGACACGGCAAAGTGTCCCGCGACGGACCAGCGCGGTTATCCGCGTCCTGCCGCTGGCGGCACGGGTTGCGACATCGGCGCTGACCAGTACAGCTCGACGCCGCCTCAGATCACGGTGCCGGCGGAAATAGTGACTCCGGCTACGAGTCCGTCGGGAGCGGTAGTTACTTATAGCGTCGAAGCGACCGACTCCGATGCGCTGGTCAAGTCCCTGAGCTGCGTGCCCGCGTCGGGCGCGACCTTCCCGGTTGGCACAACCAAAGTCGAATGCGCTGCTGTCGATGGTCATGAAAACAAAGCCGCCGCGTCGTTCAACGTGACGGTGACTACGCCTCCGCCTGTGTTGCCGGTTGTGACGAGTGTCGCTCCGGTGGAAGGCCCTGAAGCGGGTGGGACGCTGGTCACGATCAAGGGTGAACACTTGGAAGGCGCGACCGAAGCGAAGTTCGGGACCACGGCCGCGACAGAATTGA
>JBAQGH010000030.1:0-4392 GCA_049287685.1 Solirubrobacteraceae bacterium
CCGGTACATGTACCGGTCGGAACAGCAAAATGACCCCCACTCCCCCATTCACAGATGAGCACGAGGAGCTACGAGAGTCGGTTCGTGGCTTCCTGGACCGCGAATTCGCTCCCCACTCGCAGCAGTGGGAGGCCGAGCGCTGGTTTCCCGACGAGGTGTTTCCAAAGCTTGCCGCACAGGGCCTGCTCGGGCTGAAGTATCCCTCCGAGCTTGGCGGCCAAGGCGGCGACTACCTGCACGAGGCGGTCCTTGTCGAGGAGCTCTCGCGGATCGGTTCCGGCGGCACCGCGGCGGGGATCGGCGCACACATCAACATCGCCACACCCCCGATCTGGAGGTTCGGCACCGACGAGCACAAGCAGCAGTACCTCGTGCCCGCGATCAAGGGCGAGAAGATCGGCGCGCTTGCGATCACAGAGCCCGACGCGGGCTCGGATGTGGCCGCGCTGCGCACCAAGGCCGAGCGAGTCGACGGCGGGTGGGTGGTGAACGGGGAGAAGACCTACATCACCAACGGCGCGCGCGCGCACTTCATGGTGACCGCGGTGAAGACCACCCAGGACGGCGGCCACCACGGGATCTCGTTCTTCATCATCGACCGCGGCGAGGGCGTGAGCTCCTCCAAGCTCGAGAAGCTCGGCTGGCATGCTTCCGACACCGCCACGATCTCCTTCGAGAACGTGTTCGTGCCCGAGCAGAACCTGCTCGGCGAGCTGCACGAGGGGTTCAAGCTGATCATGGCCAACTTCCAGTGGGAGCGCCTGGCGATGGCACTCGGCACGGTGGGCGCGATGCAATTGGCCTACGAGCGCACCGCCGAGTACGCCCGCGAGCGCAGCACCTTCGGCCGCCCGCTGTCGAAGCACCAGGTCATCAAGCACAAGCTCGCCGACCTCGCCACCAGCGCCTACACCGCGCGCTGCGTCACCTACGACGCCCTGCGTCGCTTCGTGGCTGGCGAGGAACCGATCAAGGAGGTGACGATGGCCAAGCTGCTCACCCAGCGCGCCTCCTTCGAGCTGATGGACGAGTGCCTGCAGATCCACGGCGGCATGGGCTACATGGGCGAGCACTGGGCCCAACGCGCCGCCCGCGACGCCCGCCTCGGGCCGATCGGCGGCGGCTCCGATGAGATCATGCGGGAGATCCTCGGGCGTCTGCTGGGGCTTTGATCGCGCAGCATTCGGGCGGATCCAGCGCACCACCCGAATAAAGCCCTATCGCCGCTGGCTCAGTCCTGCCGCGGGGCCATCGACTCCAGCGTCTCGCCGCCGTCGCGCGCGATCGACGGGCCGTTGCCGGCCTTCTGCTCGGCGAAGTGCTTGCTGAGCATCGTCTCTTGACCCTGGTAATTGGAGCCGATGTCCTGCCCGTAGAGCACGTCCGGCTCGGCGACCATGCGCTCGAACGCCAACTTGCAGACCGGCTGGCGATGCTCGACCATGAATGGCACGTCGCGTGCGCGCACCTCCAGCGCAGCGCGAGAGCCGTGGTTACGTTCGCCCAGGGAGTAGCCGAAGCCGGGGTCGAAGAAGCCTGCGTAATGGGTACGCAGCTCTCCCGCCGTCGGGTCGTAAGCGAGCATCTCGGCGGCATATGACGGTGGGATGCTGACCCCCTCGGCCGACAGCAGCAGATAGAAGACCTCGGGCTCGAGCACGATCCGCCCGCCGCGCTCCGGGTGCACTGGCTCCCAGTAATCCTGCCATTTGAGCTTGCCGATCTGCTCGAGGTCGACGGGCAGGCTGTTGCGCTTGGCACGGTAGCCGACGATGTTCTCAGGGCTGCCCTGAATGTTGAGGCTCAAGAACAGGCCATCGGCCAGCGACAGCTCCGAGGCGCGCAGCGCGTGACTGTCCATGTACAGCAGCGGGAACTCTTCGTGCACGGTCACCAGATCCCGATCGCTCAGCCGCGCGTCGCCGTGGCTCAAGCGGACCTGGTTGAGCGATAGGCCTTGCTTGACGCGAATCGCGAACGAGCGCGGGACGACCTCCAAGTAGAGCTTGCCGTGATAGCCGGCCGCGATTTCGTCGAAGCGATGACTGCGGTCGGTGATCACGCGCGTGAACACGTCCAGCCGCCCGGTCGAGCTCTTGGGGTTCGTCTTGGCGCGGATCTCCTGCGGCAGGCGCAGCTCCTCGATCAGCGGCACGAGGTAGGGCCGGTCGCGCTCGAGCGTCGCCCCGTCACGCAGGTCGATCTTGTCGAAGGCGAGGTCCTCGATCTTCTCCTCGACTGTGGAGCCCGAGTCGGGTAGGAAGCTACAACGCAACGCCCAGGCGAATTCGCCAAGACGCAGGTCCATGCTCGCGGGCTGGATCGACTCCAGCGGCACGCGCCAGTCCCCGGCCGTGATCAACCCCTGTGTGACCGCCTCGCGCAAACGCTGAGCGGGTAGCACGCCACTCACCTCGGCAACCTCGGATTCGAGGTCTGTCGGCTGAATTGCCGGATCGCTTGCCATATGAGGCTGAGTCTATGCGGTGGCTGCGACGAACCGGCCAGACAAAGGCCCCTGCCACCTCCTCGCGAGCATGTGACGCTGGGCGCATTCGGTCCAGCGATCGTGCCCGCCATTAAGACGCAGCGGCTCTCCTGCCGATGCATGAAGCGTGAATCGCTGCCTTACCCTGCTTCTAGTCGTCGCGACAACCGCGCTGACGCTGCTCTTGCCCACGACCGCGGGCGCATCGACCACGCGCTCAAAGAAGGGCAGCGTGCACGTCCGCCACATCACGATCCACCATGCGCCGCGCAGAGGCTCCAAACATGGGCGCAAGCACAAGCGCAAGCACCGTACGCACAAGCGTGCCGTGCACCATACGCACAAGAAGCACTCCGCAACCGCGGCCGACGAATGCCCGAACGCCAACCTAACGCCCTCCGCGAACAACGTCGAAAGCGTTGTCGCGGCCACGCTGTGCCTCGTCAACGACGAACGCGTCCGCTTCGGCGAGTCGGCGTTGATCGAAGATCCGCGCCTTACAGGGGCTGCGGTTGGGCACTCACGCGACATGGACGCGAACGACTACTTCTCGCACACTAGCCCCAGTGGCCAGACGCTGCTGATGCGCATCCAGGCGAGCGGCTTCATCCCCAACGCCAACGTCGGCTATACGCTCGGCGAGAACATCGCCTGGGGCACGCTGTGGTTGGGCACACCGCGCGCGATCGTCAAGGCCTGGATGGAATCTCCAGGGCACCGCGCCAACATTCTCAACGGCTCCTACCGCTACACCGGTATCGGTGTCGACCCTGACCTGCCGAGCTCGATGTCCAATGGACAGGCCGGCGGGATGTACACCCAGGACTTCGGGACGATCATCTCCTGAGCCTGCCCGAGCGGGCCATGCCTCTCCTGACAGGCGAGGCGATTGTTGGGGGAGCATGGGGCTGGCCGGGCGGATAACCTCCTGACCCCCTCCAACACCTCCGGTGTTGAAGCCCCCGGAGGGGGCGAAGATATGGGGGTGTCCACTACAAGGAGAATCGAAGCTATGGGAGTTCTCGACGGTAAGTCCGCGATCGTGACCGGCTCGGCGCGCGGCATCGGACGCGCGACGGCTGAGCTGCTGGCCGCACAGGGCGCGCAGGTCCTCATCAACGACCTTGACGGCGACGTGGCCGAGCAGGCATCCAAAGAGATCGCGGGCGACACCGCTGTGTTCTCCGGCGATTTGACGAAGGGCGATGCGCCCGAGAAGCTCGTACAGAGCGCGATCGACGCGTTCGGGAAGATCGACATCATCGTCAACAACGCCGGCTACACGATCGACGCACCTATCCACAAGATGTCAGACGAGCAGTTCCAGGCGATGCTCGACATCCACCTGATCGTGCCGTTCAAGGTGATCCGCGCCGCCGCGCCGCACCTGCGCGAGCCCGCCAAGAAAGAGCGCGAGGAAGGCAACGAGGTGTTCCGCAAGATCGTCAACATCTCCTCGATCTCGGGCACGATGGGCAACGCCGGGCAGGCCAACTACTCCTCGGGCAAGTCGGGCGTGGTGGGCCTCACCAAGACGATCGCCAAGGAGTGGGGGCAGTTCAAGGTCAACGTCAATGCGGTCGCCTTCGGCTTCATCGACACGCGCCTGACGGCCGCGAAGGTCGAGGACAACACGATGGAGATCGGCGGCGAGAAGGTCCAGCTCGGCATCCCCGAGCAGATGCGCGGAATGGCCTCGATGCTGATCCCGCTCGGACGTCCCGGCACGGCCGAGGAGGCGGCGGGCGGCGTCTTCTTCCTGTGCTCGCCGTGGTCCAACTACGTGCACGGACAGGTGCTCAACGTCACCGGCGGGCAGTTCGTCGGGATGACCTCCTAGACAACCGCTGACCGGCGCCTCGCTGCGTCCTCGGTCGCTTGTGTGCAAAGCACACGGCGCTCCC
>JBAQGH010000031.1:0-112003 GCA_049287685.1 Solirubrobacteraceae bacterium
GGTGCTTGCACCGTCCGGGACCATGCCGCATGCGGCATGGTCTTCCCTAAAGAATTGACCTTCTCGGTCGAACACCGGGGGGACATGGATCTTGGCCTGTATATCGCCGCCTCCGGGATGGTCGCCGAGCAGGTTCGCCAGGACCAGCTCTCAAACGACCTGGCCAACGCCTCGACGCCCGGCTACAAGCCTGACGAATCCTCCCAACACAGTTTCGGCGACGTGCTGCTCGCCAACAGCGAGGGCGGGCCGGCGATCGGATCGGTCGACGCCGGCGTCGCGCTCGGCAAGACCTACACCGACATGACACAAGGCTCGCTGCAGGAAACCGGTGAACCGTTCGACTTCGCGATCTCCGGCAGCGGCTTCTTCGCGGTCAAGACCGCTCAAGGCGTGCGCTACACCCGCGACGGGCAGTTCACGAACTCCGTGCAGGGGGTGCTGACTGACGCGAGCGGCGACCCCGTGCTCGACCAGAGCGGAGCTCCGGTGAAGGTCGCCGCCGACGGTAGCGTTGCGCCGAGCGCGCTTGGCGTCTTTGAAGTGCCAGGGGCCGTCAAGCAAGGCGAAAACCTCTACACCGGCAGTCCCTCCGGCAAGCCGAGCGGCACGGTGCGCCAGGGCTCATTGGAGGGCTCTGGTGTGGACGCCGCGAAGATCATGGTCGAAATGATCACTTCGCTGCGCACTTTCCAGTCCGGCCAGCAGGCGATCCAGTCGATCGGCCAGACCCTGCAGGAGTCCGCCTCGCAGGTCGGCTCGTTGAACGGCGGCGGCTGATGCTTGAAGGCCTCTATTCCGCGGCGGCGGGCATGTCCGCCCAGCAGGAACAGCTCGACGCGGTCTCAAACGATCTCGCCAACATCTCCACCAGCGGCTACCAATCCGAGCGCGTTGCCTTCAGCGATCTGCTCTACAACGCCGTTGACGAGGCCGGCACCGAATCGAGCATCGGCGCTGGCGCAAGCGCGCAGGTGATCGGGCGCAGTCATGCCCAGGGGACGATCCAGGAAACAGGCGATCCGCTCGACCTGGCGATCGAAGGCGAAGGCTATTTCCAGGTCAAGGGCCCTGGCGGCCAGCCGGCGCTTACCCGCGACGGCAGCTTCGCTGTCGATGGGAGCGGCACGATCGTCGACGCCGAAGGCAACTCGCTGGAACCGCCGATCAAGCTGCCGGCAGGGATCTCGGCCGCCGAAGTGAAGATCGGCGTCGACGGTAGCGTGAGCGCCGGTAAGCGCACGCTGGGCCAGATCAAGCTGTTCACCGTTGCCTCGCCGGATCACCTGCTGGCGGGCGGCGGTGGCACGCTGACGCCGACCACGGCCAGTGGCGCGATTCAGCCGGTGTCGTCGAGCGCCGCAAAGATTCGTCAAGGCGCTTTGGAGGGCTCCAACGTAGACATGTCGAAGGAGATGGCGCTGATGGTGAGCACCCAACGCGCCTACCAGATGAGCAGCTCGGCGATCCAGACCGAGAGCCAGATGATGTCGATCGCCAACGAGCTGCGCCCGTCGTGAGCGTCCCGGTCTCCTCGGGCTCGGTCTCGGGCCTGCCTGCGAGCGGCCTACCGATCGCCAACCAGACGCTCGAGCCCGCCTGGGTACGTAAGGGTTCCGCCGCTACGCAAAAGGCTTACGAGACAGCGCTTGCCTTCGAACAGATGCTGGTCGAAGAGCTCTCGCAATCGCTGACGGCTACCAGTGGCCTCGGCGGCGAAAGCGGCCAGGAAGGCGAATCCTCAGAAGGCTCCTCGGGCGGCGGTGGCGCAAGCGGGCCGCTGTCTTCGATGTTGCCGCAGGCGCTGACCAGCGGCGTGATGAGCGCGGGCGGCCTCGGTCTTGCCGCTCAGATGACCCGCCAGTTGGCAGGAGCAGCCGCGCATGGCACCGGTGAAGGTGGAGCAACGACAGGTGGTACAAGCGCAAGTACAGGCGCGAGCACGCCAATCCCAATAAACAAAAGCCCATCTGTCACAGCACCCGCGGTCCCATCCGTCACCGGGGGCACGAGCGCATGAGCCTGGCAGCGCTGGCCGCACCCGAAGGCTCCGTGCAGGATCGTGCGCTTGCCGTCGAAGTGCTCGCACACTTGGACGCGCAGATCGACTCGGCGCGCAGTCTGCTCGCGGTCGTGCTGGAGCAGGGCAAGGCGATCCGGGCGCGCGATGTGGACACAGTCGTACGTCTGGCGGGCATCCTGCGCGGGGAGATGGGCCGTCGCCAGTTGCTGGAGGAGGAGCGCTCGCGCCTGCTTGCTCGCAGCGGCGAGCGGCTGGGCATCGCCCCCGAGGGGGTGACGCTCGAGCGTTTGTGCACGCTGATGGACGATGCCCTGGCCGAGCGTGCCTCTGCTCTGAGCGCGGAGCTGCGTGGCTTGTTGCGCGAGCTGCAACGCGAGCACTCCTGCAACCGCGCGTTGATGCAAATCGAACTGGGTTTCCTCGACCACCTGATGGGCGTGCTCGCGCTCGACGGAGTCACTGGCTACGACACGCACGGCTCCTCCACGCCGATCACACGGCCACGCCCAAACGGCAACCTGCACGTCTTGGACCTGCGCGCCTAAGCCCATGACGATACCGACCCTGCAAGGCCTGCAAACCGCGCTCAGCGGGCTGGTCGCCGAGCAAGCGGCGCTGGACGTCACCGGCAACAACATCGCCAACTCCGATACCGAAGGCTATTCGCGCCAGAGGGCGGTACTGCAGACCAACGAGCCGATCGTGATCCCGGCGATCTCGCCGCTGACCGGAGAAGGCGCACAGCTTGGCACCGGCGTCAGCGTCGCGACGATCACGCGCGTGCGCAACGTCTACCTGGACGCGCAGTACCGCACGCAAAACAGCTCGCTGAGCGAAGCAAGCACCCAGTCCGAAGAGCTGACCCAGGCTCAGGCAGCGTTCAACGAACCCTCGAGCTCTGGCCTTGCCAGCCAGATCTCGGCGTTCTGGAGCGCCTGGAGCGAACTCGCCAACGACCCCACAAACATTGCCGCCAAGCAAGGGGTGGTGGCCGCTGGCAAATCGCTGGCAAACACTTTCCACGAACTCAGCGCGCAACTCTCGACGATCTCAACCCAGGCCGGCGAACAGTACGCGGCCCTCACCGGGCCCTCTGGTGAAGTACAAAACGACGCCAACCAGATCGCCCAGCTCAACGGCCAGATCAAGCTCGCCGAACAAGCGGGCCAGAAGCCGAACGAAATGCTCGATCGGCGCGATCTCCTGCTCGACAAGCTCTCGAGCCTCGCGCAGGTCACGGTCAGCGAGCAACCAGACGGCACCGACACGGTCAACTTCGGCGATGCTGCCAAGCCGCTCGTAGAAGGCACGACGGTCAACTGGCCGCAGGCACTCACGCCGGCCGCCGGTGGGAAGCTCGGCGCGCTGCTCGGTCTGACCGCTCCGACCGGGGCGCTCAGCGGCTATCAAACGGCCCTGGACAGCGTGGCGAACACTTTGGCGAGCACGGTTAACGCGCTGCACACGAACACGCCGTTCTTCTCCGGTACAACCGCCGCCACACTGCAGGTCGCGGTCACGGCCGCACAAGTGCAAACCTCCTCTACCAAAGCTGCTGGGGGCAACGACGTCGCCCAGGCGATCGCGGCGCTGCGCGGGGGCGTTGCCGAACAGGGTTATGCGGCGCTTGTCGAGCAGGTCGGCAGTGGTGTGCGGACGGCCAAGGACGAGCAGGCCAACCTACAAACGACGGTCACCGCGATCGACAACCAGCGCCAGAGCGTCTCCGGCGTCTCGCTCGACGAAGAAATGACCAACCTGATCAGCTTCCAGCGCGGCTACCAGGCCTCGGCACGCACGCTGACCGCGATGGACAGCATGCTCGAAACGTTGATCGAGCACACCGGAACAGTGGGCTTGTAGCGATGCGCGGTCGCCACTTCCGAGCAGTCAAAGCTTGTCCCGCGAGCGACGGCAAGCTCGCTGGGTCCAAGGGGGCTCGGCGATGACCGAACGCATCACTCCCGCGATGGTTACGGCCACGACGCTCAACAACATCAACTCCTCGCTGGCGACCCTGGAGCGCACCTCAGACGAACTGTCTTCGGGCAAGGCGATCAACGAACCCTCGGACAATCCCTACGGCGCCAGCCAGGTGATCGATCTGCAGAGCCAGCTCGACGGCTTGAGCTCCTACGCGACCAACGCTCAGGAAGGGATCTCCTGGGAGAACACCGCCGGCGGCGCGATGGCGAACATCGCAAACGTGCTGCAGACCGTGCGCGAGCTGCTGGTGCAAAGCTCGACCGGCACAAACAACCAGAGCGACCGCGAAAGCATCGCCACCGAGGTGGACCAGCTGACAGAAGCCGTCAAGCAGGACGCGAACACGCAGTACGCCGGGCAGTATGTGTTCTCGGGTACCGAAACGACCACTGTGCCCTACCCCCAGGGTGCTGAAGACACCTATCAAGGCGATACCGGCACCGTCACGCGCGCGATTGGGCCCGGCGTGTCGGTCGACATCAGCACCGATATCTCCTCGCTGCTGGGCAATGGGCAGGGCTCAGGCGACGGCAAGCTGCTCGACACGCTGCGCACGATCTCAGAACACCTGCGCGGCGGTAGCGCCGAAGAAGTCAGCGCGCTCGGCTCAAGCGACCTGAAAAGCCTCGAATCGAGCATCGACACCTTGAGTCAGTTGCAAGCGACGGCTGGGAGCATCACCGATCAGCTGCAGACGGCCACGAGTCGCATCGAATCGTTGCAGGGCTCGATCACCGCGAGCCTGGCCAACACTGAGGGTGCGAACATCGCCGAAACTTCGATCGCCTACGCCAACGAGCAGGCCGCCTATGAGGCGGCGCTGCGCGCCGGCGCGAGCATCGTCCAAGAATCGCTACTCCAGTTCTTGCAGTAGCCAGCCGGGGAGAGAGCCAACTTGTCTGTGACATTCCAGAGCATCCGTTTCGGAGAGGTGCAGGTCGCCGAGGAGGATGTGATCGAGTTTCCCTTCGGTCTGATCGGCCTCGGGGGCTCGCGCTACACCTTGCTTGACCGCAACCCTGGGACCGGCTTCTTGTGGCTGCACTCAGTCGACGAGCCGGCGCTTGCGCTGCCGGTCGTACGTCCTGAGCCGTTCTTCTCGGAGTTCTCTTTGCACATGGCGCCAGAGGACGTGGAGCGGACCGGCATCGAGGCGGGCGCAGAGGACATAACGCTGTACGTGACGGTGCGCGCCACACCCAACCCGCTGGACATCACCGCCAACCTGCGCGCACCGCTCGTGGTCCACGAGGGACGCGGCTATCAGGTGATTAACGCCAACCCGGAGGCCCAGCTGCAGGCCCCTTTGTTCGTGCTCTCAGACGAGACGGCGCGAATAGCTTCATAATCTGAAGCATGCTGATACTGGCGCGACGTCCGGGAGAGCGCGTCGTGATCGGCGAGGACATTCTCGTGACCGTTATGGAGGTCAGCGCGAGCACGGTGCGCCTCGGGATCGAGGCGCCGCGCGGGGTGTCGATCTTCCGCGAGGAGATATGGCTCGCGGTCAAGGAGGAGAACAGGGCGGCAGCGGAGGCGCAGGCAGACGCGCTTCCCTCGGCTCCGATCGACGAGGTTCGGGGGGAGGCCGTGGCGCCTGTCAGCGAGGCCTCGTCCAAAGACGAGGATGCGCCCCAGCCGGAGGTGTCGCCCGAAACGCAGGAATCGTCGCAAGGCGGGGGTTCGCCGCAGGGCTAGACTGGGTTTCGCTTGTTCCCTCGGAGAGGAGATCCATTGCATGCCGTGCTAATCCATGAGACCGGAGGCCCGGATGTCCTGCGCTTCGAGGAGGTCGAGCGGCCTGAGCCGAGCGAAGGGGAAGTTTTGATTGAAGTTCGTGCCGCGTCGGTGAACCCGATCGACTGGAAGATCCGGCGCGGCTTGCGCGAGACGCAGCTACCCGCGGTGCTCGGCAACGATGTGTCTGGAGTGATCCAGCTCTCGCGTGTGGATGGGCTTGCCGAGGGAGATGAGGTGTTCGGCGTCGCGTCCAGCGGTGGCTACGCCGAGTTCGCGACTGTCCCGGCTACCCTGATCGCAAAGAAGCCCTCGGGCATAAGCCACGAGCAGGCGGCGGCGCTGCCCGTTTCCGGTCTGACCGCTTGGCAGGCGCTGTTCGACCGCGGCGATCTGCAAACCGGTCAGACCGCGCTGATCGCCGGCGGCGCCGGCGGTGTCGGCCATCTCGCCGTTCAATTTGCCAAGCACGCCGGGGCTCGCGTGATCGCCACCGGCTCGTCTCGAAATCGCGATTTC
This sequence comes from Solirubrobacteraceae bacterium, assembly GCA_049287685.1. GTDB lineage: Bacteria > Actinomycetota > Thermoleophilia > Solirubrobacterales > Solirubrobacteraceae > Palsa-744. The sequence goes on from JBAQGH010000031.1 coordinate 6,266, forward strand.
GTGCTCGGCCTTGGTGCGGATGAGTACATCGACTACTCAAACCAAGACGTTGGCGAGGCAGCGAGCGACGTGGACGTGGCGTTCGACACTGTCGGCGGCGAGACGACCGAGTCGCTGGTGCCCACATTGCGCGAGGGCGGGGTGCTCGTCACGATTGCCAATGCGCCACCCGAGCAGGCTGCCGCCGCGCGCGGCGCCCGAGCCGAGCTGCTCGTGATGAGCTCGAGCTCTGAGCAGCTTGCACGGATCGCCGGGCTTGTCGCCGACGGAGCGGTGCGCGTGGAGATCGCGCAGACCTTCCCGCTCAGCGAGGTCAGCCAAGCACATACGCTCAGCGAGGCCGGGCACACGCGCGGGAAGATCGTGCTCGAGATTGGTTAGCTCTGTTCAACATGGCCGGCGTAGCCGAGGACCACGCCGGCCAGAGGCTCTAGAACTTGACCAAAGTAGCCACCGACACGTGCGGCCAGTTGATTTTCTCGAAGTTCAGCACGACGGTCTGCGAATATTGAAGCTGTAGGCGGGTCTGACCGTTGGGAAGCTCGATCGTCTCGATCCAGAAGATCGCGCTCATCTTGATCGCGGTTGCGTTGGCGGTGAGGAAGGGGATGTTCTCGATGCCGCCGACCGGTTCGCTGGCCACGAGCAGCACGACTGTTTTCACGATCGACTGGCCCTTGATGGCTTCGGTGAGCACCAGGTTGGGGTTGGCGACGGCGCCTAAGGGGATGCCCGCGGGAGGTTGCGCGGTCAGGAACGGGTCCAGGTAGCCGAGGCCTTTCACCGGTTGCCCAGTCGCTTCTTCAACTGGCGTCGAGCTGGCCGGGGAGATCTTCGGTCCTCCCTGGACTTCAAAGCCGTTGCCCTGCGCTAGCAGCGCGTTGCCGTGCGGGATGGTGGCCAGGCGCACGATGCTTGGGGGCGCTTGGGGCGCCTCGGTTGCGGGCACGTTGATCCAGATCCCCGGCTCGATGTGCAGGCCGCCGCTTTCGTTTGCTTCGCTGATGCGCTGTAGATAGGTGAGGCCCAGGAAGAAGATGTCGTCCTGCTTGGTGCCGCGGTTGGGGATCGGTCCGGAGATCGAGGTGAATTCAAGCGTCTCCTTGGTTGCGTTCAGCTCCAGGAAGAACGGTAGGCCGCCCTGCTTGTCGGGCCGTGCGATCAGGTTGAAGCCTTTGCCGATCCAGGAGCCGCGAAGGCCCGCGAGCACGCCCAGTTCGCTGTCGGTGGCTTCGCCGCCGCTACGGGGTTCGCCCGGTAGGGGACCCTTGACCGGGGCCGCGGCCACGGGATCGCCAAGGCCCTGGTTGGCTGCCTCGGTCTGTACGAACGTGGCCGGATTCATGAAGTGCGAAGCCTGTGCCGCTGCCTGTGTGAAGTCATCTTCGGTGAGGGCAGTCGCTGCTTTGGATTCAGCGACGTCAGTCGAGCTCGCCATGGCGAAACCTCCAATTGTCGAGGGGGCCGCCTCGGCGCGTCTCGGACGGCTCTGGTTAGATCGCCATAATACGGTTTAGCGTACTTCGTCGCAATATTGGAACTTCAGGATCACGGGATGTCAACAACTTCTCGCTGACGCGGCTCGAAGGCGTCCTACTCCGAGATAATCGACATCTATCCAGACTCGGCGCCGCCGGGCACTGTGACAGGGGTCTTGCGGCGGCGGGTCTGTGGTCACAAAGCTTGGGGCCTGAGCTAATGGGGTGTGGACGATGGAGCGGGACACTTGCAAAGAGGCTGCCCTTTTGGGCGCGGCGAGCTCGGATGGCGAGGCTTTCGCGGCCTTCTACCGGCTCTTCGAGCGTCAGGTCCTGGGCTTCTTCATGCGTGCCACCGCTCGCCCTGAGCTGGCGGCGGATCTCACCGCCGAGACCTTTGCCCGGGCGCTCGAGTCCGTGGCAGCCTACGATCCCGCCAGAGGGCGGGCTGACCAGTGGCTGTTTGGGATCGCTCGCAACGTCTTGGGCTCGAGCTATCGCGAGGGTCGGGTCGAGTCCGCCGCACGCGAGCGACTCGGTCTGCCGCGCCTGGTCCTTGATGACCATGCGGTTGAGACGATCGCACGGCTGAGCGATCGTGAGGAGCACGCTGCGCTCGCGTTGGCTTGCCTCCCCAATGAGCAGCGGCAAGCGATTCAAGCGCGCGTGGTGGAGGGCCGCGACTACGCGGAGATTGCCGGTGAGCTGCGCTGCTCTGAGGCTGTGGTACGGCAGCGGGTCAGCCGCGGGCTGAGCACTCTACGAGCGAGATTGGCTGGTGAGCGATGAGCGTCCTTGCGCAACTGGAGCACGACCTTCTCGAGGCGGCAAACCGCAGGAATGAGGCCAGTGCCGCCGGCGCCGAGAGCGGCGTTGCGCCGGTGCCGCGGCTTGAGGCACGCAGGCGGCTTCGCCGCCTGCGTTTGCCGCTGATCGCCCTCAGTTGTCTGCTCGCGAGCGCGACGCTCGCCTTGGCGGCAAGTGGGGTGATCCTCGGCGGCGCGCCGGTTCGCCCTGAAGGTCAGTTGAATCCCAGCGTGGGCGAGGGCGTCCCGGCGCCTGGTGCGTCACAATTGCTTGCCCTGCGTGTGCCCGATCCAGAAGGCGGGCTACCCTGGGGAATGCGGATCGTGCGCACCACGCGTGGAGATGTCTGCGTGCAGATCGGCCGGGTCGAGAACGGGCAGCTCGGCGAGCTTGGGATCGACGGGGTCTTTCACGACGACGGACGCTTTCATGCGATGCCGGCGGACATCTTGCCGGAAACCAGCAGAGTCGGGGTGAGAGTGGACGACGAAGATGCGACAGAGGCCGTCAGTTGCCACTTCGCCGGTCAGGTCGTCGTGGGCGAGCATGTCGGCGTCGATCGCAGCGCTGGTACGGCTGACGGAGGTGAACGGAGGCGTCCCCTCAGCGAGCTGCGCAACGTCTACTACGGGATGCTCGGAGCCACAGCGGTCAGTGTCAGCTATAAAGTCGGCAAGATGGGTCGCACCCTCGCGGTGCTGCGGCCGCTTGGCGTCTACCTGATTGTGCGAAGGGCCGCCCGTAGAGAGCTTGAGGGATCGGGCGGAGAAAGTCTTGGTAGCGAGGGCGATCTGCCTGCCTCAGCGCCGCTCACTGCGATCACCTATCGGCTCGACGGCAAGCTATGCCAACGGGGTTCCGTTCTTCCTCCGTGGGGCGTCGAGCACCTCGCCGATCCCTGTCCCGCACCGCACTGGCCGTTGGCCCGCAATGTGGCGCCACACAATCTGCACCGTCCCCTGCATGTGCAGCTTCAGGTGAGCAATCGTCTAGTGATCGGAGTCAGACTGAGCTTTACGGCGCCTTTTGCTGTCACAAGTGCCAAGGAAGACTATGCCGTGCGGATCCCGGCGATTTCGTGCAGTCGAGAGGTCGTGTCGAGCCAAAGTGGTGTGGTCCTCGGGTACGGCGGTTGGTCACTCGGTCGTGACGTGAGGCGCGGCTCGACCGTGGCTCACCGGTTCTCGGGTCTCGAACTGTTTAGCGGTCAGTGTGGAGATCGACGGCACCTGCGACAGGTGAGCAGACGCTCGGCTGTTATCGAAGTCATCTACAGCAAGTATCTTGGGGCGGTGCCGGTGCTGATCGGCACCGGCACCGTTCGACTCCCGGTCGGTATGCGCCTCGCACAGGCGCCGGCTAGACCATCCCACCGCCGTTAATCGACCGGCCGACGAGGAGTCCGTCATACAAGTGGATTTGGTCTCGAAGTCGACTGGACAGCTGTCCTTGCCACTGCGGAAACGTCTTGAGTACAGGTGATCCAGGCATGGGCGCGGCGGGTTTCGAACCTGCGACCTCTCGCGTGTGAAGCGAGCGCTCTCCCACTGAGCTACGCGCCCTTGGCCCTTGAGTCTATTGGGCTAGCTGGCTGCTTGCCGCATGGACGGCCTCGCTTCAGCTGTGCCTCTGCTTGATGCGGCTACGCGCGAACCCTGGCACCTTATCTCGCTCCCTCAGTGCGACGATTGAGTAGACAAACTCCGGTATGACCAGGTGCTAGGGCGTAGTCGAAACGGGAAGCTCAACCAGCCTCGACAGGCGTGAGCACCATCACCGGAATAACCCGCCCTGCCTTCTTCTCATACTCAGCGAACTGGGGCACGCGTGCCTTCTGCGTGCCAAAGAGCCGATCGCGCTCAGCCCCTGTTGCCTCGCTGGCGACGGCGTCGAGCGTGTCGCTGCCGACCTCGATCTTGACGTTCGGGTTGGCCTTGAGGTTGTGGTACCAGTCCGGGTTGGTGGGCGCCCCGGCCTTGGACGCGAATACGACGTAGCGCCCGTTGTCGTTCTGGTAGGCAAGCGGGTTGATGCGAGTCTGACCGGACTTGGCGCCGGTGTGGTGCAGGAGCAGCAGCGGCATGCCCTCGAACATGCCGCCGACGCGTCCTTCGTTGGCGTGGAATTCCTCGATGATCTTGGCGTTGAAGTCTGCGGGCGAGGTGGACATTGGGCTCCTGAGGACGTGGGCGGGTGGCGAGATGAGCACTGGTCAGTCTAGGACTGGCGTGCGGCGACTGTTGGCTCTCGGAGTTGAAGCCAGCCGGTACCGGTACGGAGCGGAATGGACGCTCGTTCGATAGCCGGCCGCGTTGGTCAAGGCTCGATCGATGCCGGACGAGGTACGATCTATACGCGCGCGCACGCGAAAGCGTCGCGTTCGGGCCACGTGTGGTCGAGTCAAGTGGCCTGGCGCTACGCCGGTGCGCCCCGCAAACGCGGAGGTTTGATGCTGGGCCGAATCAAGACATCCAATCGTCCATTGTCGGGTCCGGTCGCGTTTGGAATCTCGCAGACCGAGCTCGATGAGCGCGTGAGCGTGATCTCGATCGAAGGCGAGCTCGATCTCTTGACGGCGCCGCGCTTGAAGTGGATGCTTGTCGATTCGCTCACGGCTGGCCGAGACAGGCTCGTGGTCGACCTTTCGCTTACCGCATTCATGGACTCGACGGCGCTCGGAGTGCTCCTGGGTGTGGAGCGGACGCTTGGGGTCGATGCCGGTCTGGCAATCGTCTGCACGATGCCCAACGTGCTGAAGATCTTCGAATTGGCTGGACTCGATGGCGTGTTCGCGATCTTTCCCACGCTTGACGACGCGCTCGCGTACGCGCGGGGACACGAAACGGCTCGGCGATCGCAGAGTTAGCTGATGGTGAACTACCCGAGCAAGCCTCAGCCAACCGCTGCGAGACGCAGATCGGTGGCGGTGGCCGTGCTCGTAGGCTGCACGGTCTCTCTCTCGTGCGCTCTGACGGCGTCGGCCCGGCCCGATCACGCGAGGCCGACCGGTGCGGCCGACCATGGAGCTGCCGGCCAAACACCAGGCGGAGAATCGACCGAACAGGGCCAGGTCGGCGCTCTCGCCGGAACACTCGTGGAAGGCCACCAACAGAGCTCCGGGAGCCGGGAAGAGAAGTGGGCGGGGAGTCACGAATCGCCAGCTTCCGGGGACCAAGAACAGCAAGGGCCCGCAAGTGAACAGCACAAGGGCACCGAACAACATTCGGGCAACCACGAAACTCAGGCTCCCGCGGGCAGTGGGTCGCAGGGCTCCGCTTCCGAGGAACGCCGCGTCAAAAAACGTGAACGGTCGGATCGCTCTGGAGGCCAAGGCCCGCCCGCCGAAAGCGGAGCCCCCGCCCATGGCGGGAAGCCTGCTGACGGGGGGTCTGCCATAGCCGGGGTGCCTGTCGTTGCTGGGAAGCCTGCCATTGCTGGGGTGCCTGTCGCCGACGGGAACAGGGAACGCGCCGATTCCGTCAAGCACAAAGGGCGTGAATCCGCCGATCACAAGCGACACGCACGAGGACACCGCGAACAGGGAGGAGGTTCGGGCAGCGAACGGTCGAGCGCCCTTGTCTCTCCCCAAACGGGGAAGTCGCCGGCGGCGAGGTTGCCGGTGACCGTCGGTGCATCTCAGCCGGTCTCGGATCCAGCGAGTCTGCAGTCGGTCCCCACTACGTCTGCCGTAGTGCCCGCGACCGCTGCATCGCCGCTGCTCGAGCAGGCGCCAACAATCGCACCGGCGCCAGTAGCCACACCGGCCCCAGTAGTCACATCGACGCCCCCTATCGCCTCGCGGCCAGTGGTCACCGGTGCGACGTCTCAACCCAGTCGGCATGGCCGGCGCGCTTCTGTGCGCGCCGCGCGCGTCAGGGGTGCCCGTGGTCGCGAGCCTTCGGTGGCCGCGCCCGTGGTGAGCACGGCAGCTGCGACTTCGGCGGCGATTCGTCCGACGGCACGCCGACGCACACGGAGAGCACGAGATGGCACGCGGGCGCCTGCTCGCTCGTCGGCGATCGTGACGACGATCACCAAGATCGTCGGGGTGGTCCCGACCAGCTTGTGGGTCCTCGTTGGTGCGCTGCTTGCGCTTGCCGGCGCGATGACGCTGCGCTCGCGCCTTGTCGGGCTGCGCGCCCGCCGGCTCGAGCGCCAACGCGAGGAACTGGCCAAAGACGTCGGTCTGCTTCAGGCGGCGCTGCTTCCGCTTGCGCCGGAGCGGCTGGGCCCCGTGGCGACGTCGACCGCATACCGGCCTGCCGACGGCCCCGCGGCCGGAGGGGACTTCTACGATCTGTTCGCGCTCGAGGACGGAACGCTCGCCGTCATCGTGGGCGACGTCTCAGGACATGGACGCCAGGCGTTGCCTCACACCGCGCTGATTCGCTTTACGCTGCGCGCCTATCTGGAGGCCGGCCTTTCCCCGCGCGAGGCATTGCAAACGACCGGGGCTGTGCTGGATCGCCAGCTCGGCGGGTCGTTCGCGACGATCATTGCGGCCACTTATTATCCGCGCGATCGCCTGTTGGTCTACGCGTGCGCGGGGCATCCGCCGCCAATCGTTCAGGGGTCGAAGCCGATCGTCCCGCTCATCGTTCGCTGCGCCCCTCCGATCGGGATCGGCATGCGAACCGGTACTCGCCAGACGGTGGTTTCGCTGCCCGGATCCTCACAGGTCTGCATGCACACGGACGGTCTCACCGAGGCTAGAGTCGGCTCGGAGCTGTACGGCGCCGAGCGGCTCGCTCGCGCGCTGGCCGAGCTTGGACCTAATCCGACGGCGTCGGCCCTGCTGGAGCGCGTGAGCAAGCAGACCACCTCCCGTCCAGACGACATGGCGGCATGTCTGCTGTGCGTCGAGGGGGACGCTCGTGCGCCGGCGGTGGTGCTCGAGGAGGCCGAGCTCGACCGCAAGGAGGCGGCGAGCGAGCAAACCGAAGAGTTCCTGCTCGCGTGCGGCGTGGAGCGTGGTCGTGTCGGCGAATTGATGCGCTCGGCGCAGTCCATCGCCGGCAGCGCCGGCACCGTGCTGGTTGAATTGCGTTTCACCGAAGGGTCGCCGGAGGTCATCTTGCGCCGCGACAACGTCGCGTTTCTCCACGCGTCCGACGCCCGGCGGCGAGCGAGTCGAGGGGCCTCGCGATGAGAGCCACGGTGGCGCTTGCCTCCGACGCGGCGATCGTCCTCGGCATCGCCTCGACAGCGATACCGTTCACGCGCACCCCAGAGGATGAGGCGGAGCGCTGGCTGCGGGTCCTGCGACTGAGCGGCGATGTGGGCGGCGCGCTGCAGACGCTCGGCGCCAGTGAGGGAAGGCCGTTCCAGGACCCCGAGGAAGGCGGCGATCGCGCGTACACGAGCGCGAGCGGCGCCGCGACCCACGACGCCGTGGAGCAGGTCACCGAGCAAGCCGCTCGGATTGCTAGCGAACGCGACTCCGCGGAGATCGGGACGACAGACGTGCTCATGGCCGTGATGTGCGTATACGGCGCCGAGTTCGATCGCGTGCTCCGGGCGCATGGTGTCGATCGCGACGATCTGATCGAGCAAGTCGGCGTCGGGCGCCTTTGAACCTGTCTCAAACGGGGCGGTGCGGTTGGTGCGTCGATGGATCGCGATCGGCTGCGCGCCCGAACGAGAGGGCTAACCGTTCTTGGCGCTCCCGCCTGGATGGGGTTCGAGTCGCACCGCCGGGATCGAATAAGCTCCGGCCAGCGCGTTGACCTGGGTCTGCGTCAGCGCTGCCCCGAACACTTGCGGACCGCCGAGCTTTTCGTAGCCGCTCACTAGGCTCTTGCCGAGCAGGGACAGGTCGAAATGGGCGTCGTAGATGGCGTCGATGTATAGGGGAGAGTTCGCGCGCTCGAAGCTCGCCTGCGCGGCGGCGCTTGCTCCCGCGGCTGGGACCTTCCTCCCAGCGGAGTCGGCGCTCGCGATCGTCTGGACCGCCGCTTCGGTCAGGTTCCAGCCACGCTGGGCGAGCTGTTCGTAGTTCTCATAGATGCCGGCGATGCCGGAAGCAGGCCCTGTGAACTTGCGCGCATTGGCCAAGAACGATGGTTCGGGAAGCGCCTTGGCGCGAGCATTCGCAGCGCTCACCGCTGTGCGCAATTCGCTCCCAAGCGCTTGGGGCAAACCGCCTGCGATCGAGGGCCACGCCATGCGCGAGGCAGCGACCTCGCGCTTCACCGCCCCCTCGAGGCCGCTCAACTGGCTCGACACCTGCTCGAACTGCGCGCGCTCGAGCGCCAGTTCACGGCTGCTCTGTGCGTGAGAGTGCGAGCCAGAGTCGCAGCCGGCGAGCCCGCCGACGGCCAGTACGGCGAGTGCGATGCGCAGCTTCAGGACGCTAGACGCCGAGCAGGTCCACCACGAACACGAGTGCCGAGTTCGGCGGAATCGTGGGCGGTGAGCCGGTCTTGCCATAGGCAAGTTCGGCGGGGATGACCAGCTCGCGCCGTCCGCCAACCTTCATGCCCGCAACACCCTGATCCCAACCTGGGATGACCTGACCCTTGCCGAGCGTGAATGTGAAAGGTTCGTTGCGCTTCCACGAGGAGTCGAATTCTTTGCCGCCCTTGTAGAGCACGCCAACGTAGTTGACCGTCACGGAGTCTCCGGCCTTGGCTTCTGGCCCAGTGCCGACGATGAGTTCCTTGGCCACGAGCTTCGTCGGTGCGGCGCCGCTTGGCACCGTCACGGTGGGCTTGCTCGCAAGCGGCCCGCTGGTGGGTGTCTTGGCGGTCGAAGTCGGGGTCGTAGGCGTGCTGCTCGTCGGCGTCTTTTCGCCTGTGACATGTGGGACGGTGCTGGTGTCGGACTCGTTGCCGACGGTGATTGTGCTCGATCCGCTGGAGCTGCCGCAGCCGGCGATCAGGGCGGCCGTGCCGAGCGTCGCCAGTGTGAGGCCAAGGCGCGCGCGCCCGGGAAGCTTGGGGGAGTGGAAGTAATTGAAGTTCATAACGGTTCGGGAGCGTAACGCATCGGCGACGTTTGCGTTGCATACAACCGTGCGCGGCCGTATCTCGGAACCGTGCGCGGCCGTATCTCGGCGACCGCCTTCGCGCTAGGATCGCCGTGGACCGTGCTAGGCGGGGATGTAGCGGCGCCCTGAATCCGCAATCCGCTCTAGCGGGGCTGAACTCCCCTTCGAGGGGTTTCGCTCCGGTCGCTCCGCCGCTTTGGAGCGTCGATGGCTCGGGTCCCGCGCGGTGTCGGCTCGTGAACCAGGTCAGGTCCGGAAGGAAGCAGCCTTAAGCGAATCCCGACAGGCGCAGCGGGAGCACCCGATCCGGAGTTCCGGGCGGCGACCAGGCGATTGGAGGCGGGAGCCTCGACGAGGGGTGCACGGTCCATTTTTGGATTTGGATTTGGCGTGCCCGCTGGTGACAGCGGACAAAAACCAACCACGGGCGGTTTGCACGAAGCCTGGGCAGCGGTGGGGCGTGCCGTTTAGTGGCAGTGCGCGAATACCAACCATGAGTTGTTCGCCTTGGTCTCCAGGAAACCGGGAGGGATCGACACGGGCAGGTGCGGATCCTTTAGATCGAGGATGTAGTCCTTTTCGACTTCAAGGCTCGCCGGGTCGGCGTAGCTTCCGTATTCCTGCTGTTTGGCTTCGCCGCGAGTCGCTTCGGCGCTGACGATCAGGCCGGGGCGCGCTTTCAGATAGAGCGCGAGCAAAGGGATGGGAGCGTGGTTGGGGACTCCCACCGGGCCGCACTTCAAAGCGATTGCTTTGTTGTGCACCATCGCCAGCAGTTCGTCTTGGATGGTTTCTTGATGGGCCAGGTTGCGCAGTTGGTGGTGGGCCGAGCGCACCTGGCCTGGAAGCGTCGCGAGCAGTGCCAAGAGCACGAGCCCGCCGGCCGCCATCCACGGTAGCCGGCGCTTGTCGCCCTTGGGCAAGGCGCTCCAACCGAACACGCCGGCGCCGCAGAACAGGCACAGGATCGCTGAGGCCAGGAACGCGTAGCGGGTATCGATCGGCAGGCCGAAAGTTGCCATCGCGGCAAACACGAGGACGGCGAGCAGCCCGGCCGCGGCGGCCAGCCGGGCGCGCTTGCCAAGCCAGGCGAGCGACAGCACCGCGCCGAGCGCGGCACCGAGTAGGGGAACGGGACGCAGGATCTCGCCGATGCGCCTTGGGATGTACTCGGGCACCTTGGCTATACCGGTCTCGCGTCCGAGGATCTCCGCGGTGTGTTTGGTGTTCGTCAGGGACCACATCGCGTTACCCGTCACGAGCAGGTCGCTCAATACCCAGATCAAGGGTGCGGCCGCGGCAAGCAGCGCGAGCTGGGCGAGTTGCGGGCGCGTGCGCTCGGGCGTGGACCGGGCCGAGTAGATGACCAGCACGACCCAATAAATCCCAGAAAAAGCCCATGCCTCTGGTCGCAGCAAGCCTGCCAGTCCCAGCAGCACGAGCACGGGTGCTCCCGCGCGAGGCCTGCGCGTCTCCACGAGTAGTGCGCTCAGCACGAGCAGCATGTACGGGACGTCCACGTAAGCGCGGACCCCGTAGGAGAGGACTTCTCCGCGCGTCAGCAGGATCAACGCCGCCACGATGCCGGCGCCGCGTCCGAACCACTCGCTGCCAAGCCGGTAGACGATCCAGCCGCACGCCGCCAACGCGAGAAAGGCGAGCGCCACCGTGATAGCGGTGGCGGCGCTTGCACTGAGCGGGGCAAGGGGTATGCCGAGCAGCTCCACCAGCGGGTGCGGTGTGGGGGCGATCGGTAGGCCGTATTCGGGCGTTTCGCCGCGCGTGAGCTGCTGGCCCCAGACGAGACCGTACAGCGTGTCGTAGTTGACGAAGCCGACGCCCGCTATCAGCCACAGCGCCAGCGCTCCGAAGACGATCGCCAGCGTCGCCGGAGCCCAGCGGGGGAGTCCTCTCTGGAGGTTCGCCAGAGGGCGATGTCCCCCACGCGCGCGGGGGGCATCGCCCGTTTTCGCGACTCCGTCCCCCGCCGCGATCGCTTGTGCCCCGTCATGGGGTGCGAACCTCGACACGGTCCGGCGAGGGACGTACCCAAATTTGCGAAGCCACCCCTGCGCGGGGGAGCAGGCCGTTTTGACGTTGCTAGCCACAGTGGCGCACGCTACCTGAGCGGGCCGCGTACGAGGGTAGACTGGCCTCGGTGGCCGCCGCAGCTCAATCCCTGTACCGCAAACACCGTCCACGCTCGTTTGCCGACGTCGTGGGCCAGGAGCCGGTGGTGCGCACCTTGCGCCACGCCGTCGAACGCGGCAACGTCCACCACGCCTACCTGTTCGTGGGCTCGCGCGGCACCGGCAAGACATCGATGGCAAAGATCCTCGCCTCCTGCCTGAACTGCGAGCGGGGGCCGACAATCGACCCGTGCGGCCAGTGCGACTCGTGCCGCTCGATCGCATCGGCCACCTCGCTCGACGTGATCGAGATGGACGCCGCCTCCAACAACTCGGTCGACGACATCCGCGAACTGCGCGAGTCGGTCGTGTTCGCGCCGGTCTCCGGCCGCCACAAGGTCTACATCCTGGATGAGGCGCACATGCTCTCCCAGGCTGCTTGGAACGCGTTCTTGAAGACATTGGAGGAGCCCCCGCCGCACACGGTCTTCGTACTAGCCACGACCGAGGCGGCCAAGGTGCCGGCCACCGTTGTCGATCGCTGTCACCGCTTCGATTTTCACCGCCCGACGGTCGAGCAGATCGCAAGCGTGCTGTCTCGCGCCGCCGTTTCCGAGTCGATCGAGATTCCCCCAGAGGCGGTGGCGGCGATCGCGCGTTCGGCAACCGGCAGCTTCCGCGACGCGCTCGGCACGCTCGAGCAGCTGGTCACCTATAGCGGCACGCAAATCGAGCTCGTCGACGTGCTGGCGGTGCTCGGCGTCGCCGACGAGCAGCTGCTCTCGGACGCGTTCGATGCGGTCCAGTCCGGCGATGCGCGTGCGGCGCTGCACGCCGTGGCGCGCTGTGCCGAGGGCGGCCGCGACGCGGGTTCGTTCACGCGCGATCTCGAGGCTCGCGCCCGCGATCTGCTGGTCGTGCAAACGCTTGGCGAGGTGCCCTCCGAGCTGTCGCTCACTCCCGAGATCGACGAGCGGCTGCGGGACCAGGCACAGCGTGTGGGTCTTGCCGAGGTGGTGCGCGTGCTCGACCTACTTGGCGCAGCCTTGGAGGCCACGCGAGCTGGCGCCGACCCGCGCACGCAGTTGGAGCTGGCGCTGGTGAAGGCTGCCGCCCCCCAGGTGGACGGCTCCGCGCGTGCGCTGCTCGCGCGCATCGAGCGCCTCGAACAGGCTTTGGCTGGTACTTCAACCGACCAGGTGCCGGTTGCGCCAATGCCCTCCGCGCCAGCGCCCTCTGTGGCGTTCGGGCCTGTGTCTGAGAGTCCGCCAGGGCAAGGGCCGGCGTCTGTCGCAATATCCGAGCCGCCACCCCCTTCCCCGATCTCGCCCGCGCCACCCGTCTCTGTGCCATCCGCAGAGGTGAGCAATGGGGGGGAGCCCGTGGCGCCCGCAGCGGTTGCCACGCTCCCACCAAATGATCTCGACTCGCTGTGGGCCGCGGCGCACGAGTCGGTCCGCGCCGAGCATGGCCTGCTTGGCGCCGTCCTCAGCGAGGCCACGCCCGTGATCCTGACCGAGCAGGAGCTCACGCTTGCCTTCCCGACCACCGCGGCCTTTCACAAGCGCAAGGCCGAGGACTCGGCCAACCGTTCGATCTTGATCGAGACGCTGCGCCGACTCACCGGCCGCCACTACCGTCTCGAGTTCGAGCTGCGCGAGGACCTCCCAGGGGACGCGGGCGGCAATGGCGCGCCCCCCAGCGAGGAGGAGGTCATGTCGCGCCTGATGGCAGAGCTCGACGCCGAGGAGCTCCCCGAGGACTGGGGTTCGTGACAAGACAGCTGACAGTCCGGGATGGCCGTTCCGCGGCGGTCGGCGCCACCCACGATGCTCGACGTGCTACCAGCACGCCTGCGCTCGCGTGCGGCGCATCCCATCCACGGACCGACCATCCCGATCCTGCCATCTGTCTTGACACGAACCCTTCGCTTCAACAGCAGAAAGGCGGCGACTAGTGCCCCCAAAGCAGCAGCGTCCAAACATGCAGCAGATGCTCAAGCAAGTCCAGAAGATGCAGCAGGACATGGAGCTGGCCCAGCAGGAGCTGGCCCACGAGACGGTCGAGGCCTCCGCCGGCGGAGGCATGGTGACGGTCACCGTCTCTGGCGAGCTCGAGCTGCGCTCGGTGAAGATCGATCCCGCGGCTGTGGACCCCGAGGACGTGGACATGCTCTGCGACCTCGTGCTCGCCGCCACAAACGAGGCGTTGCGCTCAGCCCAGGAGCTGGCGGCAAGCAAGATGGGCGCTGTCACCGGTGGCTTGGATCCCGGCGCGCTTGGCGGGCTCGGTCTCCCAGGTCTGTAGTCCGTTGAGCTCGTTCGCACCCCCAATCCAGAGGCTCGTCACCGAGCTCTCCAAGCTCCCAGGCATCGGTAACCGCACCGCCCAGCGGCTGGCCTTCCACATCCTGCGCGCCTCCGAGCAGGATGCGTTTGGCCTTGCGGAGGCGATCAAGGAAGTCAAGGAAAAGGTAGGCCTGTGTGAGGTCTGCTTCAACCTCGCGGACGAGCCCCGCTGTCGCATTTGCCAGGACACGCGTCGCGACGCAGCCGTCATCTGTGTCGTGGAGGAGCCAAGCGACGTGATCCCGATGGAGCGCACGCACGAATTCGAGGGCCTCTACCACGTTCTCGGGGGAGCTTTGTCTCCGATTGACGGTGTAGAGCCCGAGGATCTGAAGCTCGACGAGCTCTACGCGCGCGTCGTGGACGGTGAGCCCGCCGTGCGCGAGGTGGTGCTCGCGACGAATCCGACCACCACGGGCGAGGCAACAGCACTGCACATCGCCGAGGAGCTGCGCCAGCGGGGCGGACGGGAGCCTCATCTAACGGTCACACGGCTTGCCTCCGGACTGCCGGTTGGCTCGGACCTGGAGTACGCCGACGAGGTCACGCTGGGCAAGGCTCTTTCGGGGCGCCGCTCTCTGTAGCCTCAAAACATGCCCGAGATCGTAGTAATGAAGTTCGGTGGTACCTCTGTCGCCGACGCTGAGAGGATAAAGCGTGCTGCTGCGCGCATCGTCGCGAAGCGTGAGGCCGGCTACAGCGTCGTGGTGGTTCTGTCCGCGCGCGGCAAGACGACCGACGAGCTGATCTCGATGGCCGAGGAAGTCTCCGCTGCTCCCGACCCGCGCGAGATGGACATGCTGCTCTCCACGGGAGAGCGCATCTCCTGCGCGCTGTGCGCGATGGCGATCGACGATCTCGGTCACCGCGCCATCTCGTTGACGGGCTCGCAGGCGGGAATCGTGACCGACGAGTCGCACACCAAGGCGCGCATCATCGATGTGCGCGCCGAGCGCATCCTCTCCGCCCTGGCCGAGGACCGGATCGTGCTCGTCGCCGGCTTCCAGGGCGTCTCGACGACCTCCAGCGATGTCACCACCCTCGGTCGCGGTGGCTCGGACACAACCGCGGTGGCGCTCGCGGCCGCCGTCGGCGCTGAGGTGTGCGAAATCTATACCGACGTTCCCGGTGTATTCAGCGCCGATCCACGAATTGTCCCTGACGCGCGCAAGCTGGCAAGCGTCTCCTTCGAGGAGATGCTCGAGATGGCCGCCTCCGGGGCTGGGGTCTTGCAACTGCGCTCGGTCGAGTACGCACGCAACTATGGAGTGCGCATCCACTGCCGCTCATCATTCGAAGACAGTCCCGGTACCGTTGTGGTGTCGGAAGGAGAGAACATGGAGAAGGCCCTCATTACCGCAGTCACCCACTCGACCTCGGATTCGATGGTCACCTTGATCGGCGTACGTCACGAGCCGGGCGTGGCCGCCCACATCTTCGAGGCCTTGGCCGAGGCCAATGTGAACGTGGACATGATCGACCAGAACGTGCCCACCTCCGCCGGCGGCGACGCCGAGATCTCCTTCACCGTCCCTCACGAGGATCTCAGGGTGGCCACCGGGGCGCTCGAGCCTATGGCGGGCGACGTTTTTGCGAGCATGTCAACCCGACGCGAGATGGGCAAGGTCTCGATCGTCGGCGCCGGCATGCGCTCGCACCCCGGCGTCGCTGCCAAGGTCTTCAGAGTGCTCAACGACGAGGGCATCAACATCGAGATGATCTCGACCTCACCGATCAAGATCTCCTGCGTGATCGCTCGCGAGCACGTCGAGCAGGCCGTGCAGGCTTTGCATAGCGCGTTCGAGCTCTCTGGCGAGGGCACGATCGGGGAAGAGCAGCCCTTCAAGGCCAGTACCGCCTGAAGCTCTGAGCGGTTTTCAAACCCGCTCATTCGGATACAACTTTTCTCATCCAAAATTGGCCGCACCCAGATGGGATGACCGGCGACTCGTGAGCGTCTTTTAACTCCGCTCATCTGAATACAAACCTCCTCATCAAAATGGTGAAAGTGGCCTTGACATTCGTGCCGGGCACGGCTAGCGTGCGCCCGGCAACGTAGATAAAGACGGAAACTGCGGAAAACTGCGACGAGCACCCTGTGAAGGTGGAGGCGCCGGCACGATTGCTTTGTGACTGGAAGGATCCGGTCATCGTGCCGGCTCATATTTTCAACACGCGTCAAGGGAGACAACGTTGGAGTCGGTCAGTAGTCAGGTGGAGCACGCGCCCGCCGCCCAGGTGGAATTCGAGGGTTCGCTCTCCACCGGTCCCTGGGGTCTGGGGCGACGCATCGGCGGACTGCCGATTCTCGAGACACGCGGACCCGCCGCAAGCACGCTGCGCGACTCGCTCTTTCGCAGGCTGCTGTTCGCGGGAGACGTGCTCGCGATCCTCGCCTCCTTTGCACTTGCGATTGAGCTCTCCGGGGGACGACTGCACCTGATTGGGGTGTGTCTCGCCGGTTTGCCGCTGATCGTGCTTGGCGCAAAGCTATTCGGTTTGTATGACCGCGACGATGCAGTCATCCGCAAGACCACGCTCGATGAGGCGCCGAAGCTCTTTCAGCTGGCCACGCTGTGTGCGCTCGGGGCATGGCTGGCAGGGGGCCGGCTCGGCTATGGGGTGTTTACGCGCGAGGACGTTCTCTTCCTGTGGATGGCACTCGTAGTTCTCTTGGTGGTAGCGCGCTGCGGCGCACGTGCGCTCGCCCTGCGCGTGGCGCCGGTCGAGCGATGCCTGTTCATCGGCAGCGCCGCCTCAGAAAAGACGATCCGCTCGAGGATGGCTGCTCACGGTGGTGTCAGAGCCGAGGTTGTGGCTCACGTCGATCTGCACGAGATCGCGCCATGGTCGACGGACGCTTTTACTGACGACAAGCTTGAGCAGATACGCGACCTGGCCAGAGGGCTCGACGTGCACCGCGCGATCGTCGCGCCCTCGAGCGGCGAAGCCGGCGAGATGCTCGATCTCGTCAGGACCCTGAAAGCGGTCGGTATTCGCGTGAGCGTCGTGCCAATGCTCCTGCAAGTGATCGGCTCCTCTGTCGAGTTCGACGACCTGCATGGGGTGACGCTCATGGGTGTACGTCGCTTCGACCTGACGCGCTCCTCGGAGATGGTCAAGCGCGCTTTCGACCTCGTGGGCGCCTCGCTTGGCCTGCTGCTGGTCTCTCCGTTGATGATCGCCATCGCGATTGCCATCAAGTTCGACAGCAAAGGACCCGTGTTCTTCCGCCAGCTGCGTGTCGGTCGTGACGAAGAGCGCTTTGGCTTGTTCAAGTTCCGCACGATGGTGCCCAACGCCGAGCAGCTCAAGCACACGCTCACAGAGCGCAACGAGGCTCAAGAGGGCCTGTTCAAGATCGCCCAAGATCCTCGCGTGACGCGGGTCGGGAGCTTTCTGCGAAAAACCTCACTCGATGAGCTGCCGCAGCTGTTCAACGTGCTGCGCGGCGAGATGAGCCTCGTCGGCCCACGCCCCTTGATCGATGACGAGGATCGGCGCATAGAAGGCTGGTCCCGTCGTCGCCTGGCCCTGCACCCCGGTATTACCGGCCACTGGCAGATCCTCGGGCCGGCCAGGGTGTCCTTGCGCGAAATGGTCGCGATCGACTACCTCTACGTCGCCAATTGGTCGCTATGGACCGACGTAAAGATCCTCTTGCGCACCGTCCCGCACGTGCTCTGTCGCCGCGGACTCTGAGCTTGATACCACGGGCGTCGCCTCCATCGCCTCCTTGACTGCCCGCTGCAGGGAGTCGCGCCCAGCGTCGAGCAGGTGAGGAGACCTCTCCCAGGACGTAGGTCCCGTGCGCTCGCGGCGAACGATCGCGATGCGCACCGCAAGCGCTACCAGCGCGGCAAACCAGATGGTCGTGAGGATGAGGAGGATCATGAGCTTTGAGTCCATATTCGTACGTTCTGTGTCGATTCCTTGGAATTGCCCTTTAAGCACGACATGATACTGCCCTTTTCTCCCTACATGCAACTGCCCTTTAAGTCGGACATTCGTGCTGTATGTGTGATCGCGGGTGGGGAAGACCGACAAATGTCCAATCCCTCTAGAACGCATGTCCAATTTGTCGGCGATAGAGAGTAAAAAGCTGCCAATTGCTCCCAGAAGCTCTCACCTAAACAAAATCGTCAAGTGAAAAGCGTAAATACAGGCAGTAGAGTCCGCGACGATGATCTTGCGTCTCGACCGCTTTGGAGTGCTTGTCGGAACGCTCACGATCGGGGCGGCTGTGCTCTTGGGCGCACTGGCCGCGATCTCGCCCGCGGCAGCGGTGGTCCCAGTGGTGGCGGCCGGGGCGCTCGCCGCACTTGTTCTTCTCGCACAACGTTCCTCTCCGCTGATCGCGCTCGGATTTCTGCTGCTGATCGCGGGCCTCGTGGTGCCGACGTCGGCGGGTATCGTGGCGGCAGTTGCCCTGGTCCTCTTCGTGGCTTGGCGCACAGCCAATGTCAAGGACTCCAGGGCGCTCGTCGGCGCCTGTTGTCTGATCGTGATGGCGACCTGGCTGCTACTAGGGGCAAACCCGAATATCCAAGATTTCCATACGGCGCTGCTTGGCACGCGCAAGACGACGCTCGTGTTCATCGGCATCGGTGTCGGCGCGTTGTGGCCGGCTGATACCTGGCGCGATGCCGAGCAGTTGATCGTGGGCCTGCTGATTGGCGCCGCTGTCCTGTGTCTGCTCGTCCACTTCGGCGATCCAAGCTACGAAAACAGCCTGCCTCGCGGCGCCAACGTCTATACGAGTCTCTTCCAGGGCAAATTGCGCCTGCAGGGGGTCTACGCCGGGCCGTTCCACATCGCTGTGCTGGGCAGCTTCCTCTGTCTACGCGGCTGGCACCTGCTGCTGATACGGCGACCCAGATGGCAAGCCTGCTGTCTGATGGCGCTCGGGGGTATCGTCGTCGTGGAGGCGGACGTTCGCACCGCTTTTGTCACGATCGCACTTGGTGTAGCGCTGACCCTGGTGCTTCGTCCTCCGAAGCGAATCCCGCGGGCAGGCAATTTTTGGAAGACATTGGCGGCGGGCGGTGTCGTTCTGCTGCTGGCCGCGAGCGGCGCTCTCGGGCAGAATGCCGCGCTCAGCTCGCTCTCTGAGCTTTCCTCGACATCGGGCATCGGCGAAGAACAGCGTGCCGACACGCGGCTTGTGAGTTGGAGCACCGCCGTCAGCTACTTTCGCGAATCGCCAGTCGTCGGCCTCGGTCCTGGCTCCGCCGGAGCCGCGCTTGGGGGAAGCGAATATCACCTCGACAAGCACGTCACCTCCGACAACGAGTATCTGGCCGTCCTCGTCGAGGGCGGTGTGATCGGTGTGATCGTCGTGTTGCTCGCGTTTTGGGCGCTGGGCCGATACTCCACGGGGCTACTGGAGATCGCCAACCCCTCGTGTGCGGCGGCCTTGGCGTTGTTCGGGTTTGCCTTCACCGGAAACGTGTTCGAGACATTGCCGATAAGCCTGTTCCTGTTTGTTCTGCTCGGGCTGAGAGTCCCGGCAAGGCTCGCCACAAGATGATCTCAGACCAGCTCCCCCAAACGACCGAGGCGAGTGTCGTCGTGATATCTCCGAGTGGCAAGACGAATGCGCTCGGGCGGGCGATATGCATTGCCGACCTTGCCTCCGAGGTGTTCGATTCGGTGTGCCTGTACGCCCCAGAGGATGGCCCACTGTGGCCGGGCGCCAAGCGCGCGACTCAGCCGGTGCGGCGCTTTGGCTCACCGGCTGGGCTTGTGGCTGAGTTGAGCGGTGAAGATCGAGGACACGTTGGGCTCGAGCGTGGAGCTCGACTGGAGTGCGACGGAGGGTCGCTTTTCGTGTGGGCGATCAAGCCCTTGTCCAGCTCATGGGGCGCGGCTCAGGCGATCAGGCGTGCTCTGCCGATGAGCCTCACGGTCCTGGACGTCGATGACGCCGACGAGGCTCTCTCCAGCCAGTTCAGGACCGCATCCCTCACCAATCGCCTTCGATTGCATCCTTGGAGCCCTTTGAACCCGCGCAGAATCCGCAACACGCTCGCGAGCGCGCTTGGTGAAGTGGACGCGCTTACCTATGCGAGCGAGGCTCTCAGAAGCGCGCTCGGGATTGACTTCGACGGTCCCACGCTGCGTGTCCCGCACCCACGCCGTCAAGTCTCCTCGCGCTCGTCAAGCTCGCGCGTGCCGTCCGAGCGGATTCATCTCGGCTTTCTCGGGACCGTTCGCCGGCACAAGGGCTTGGGCGACATCGAAGCCCTCGTCTTGGATGACTCTCGCTATGTGCTGCACGTCTTCCGTGGAGCATTGCCGAACCCGGCCAGAGGACGCTTGAACGCACGCTTGGTCGAACACGAGGTCGACGCGCCGATGGAGGATCTCTACGAGGAGATCGACGTCGTCGTTCTGCCCCAGGATCGCTCGCCCGGCGCGCAGGCACAGCTGCCGGCAAAGCTGCTCGATGCCATGCGTTTCGGCAAGCCGATCCTCGCGAGCCCTACGGCGGCGATCCTCGAGGCCGCCGCCGATACCGTTCTCTATGTTGCCGACTGGGGCTCGCTGGAGGAGGTGCGGTCCAAGGTCTTGCAGGCACATGCCGGCGGATCGGCTCTCGGTGAAGCCGCGCTGGCGCGTTTCGAGCAGCAGCTGGCACTCGAGGCCCAGGTTGGTTCTCTACGCGAGTTCGTCCGCACTATCAAGGCTCCTCGTAAGGCACGGAAGATGGCGCAAGTGGGCCCAGCTTGACGGGACGAGCGCTCATCGCCGACGGTATGCATCCAGCCAGATTGGTCCGGCTCCTGCTCGCGCGGCCGACGTGGATCGCACAAGGCGTCAACGCACTGTCTTCGTTGCTGCTGGTGTCGGTGCTCACGCGCTCGCTGCAGGTCGACGCCTTCGCTACGTATGCGGCCGTCCTGGCCGCATACGCGTTTGCCAATGCGCTGGTGGGCACCACGATCGGCACGCGCGCGATCCAGGGACTCAGCGCTGGAGGACAGCGACACATCGTCTTCGATCTGCGCAGGGATCTCCCGCCGGTGGTGGGGTGCCTGTTCGTGGCGGCGGCCACGACCTTGATTGTGAAAGTGGATCCCGTGGTCGCTTTGGCGGCCGCTGTCGGCATGCTGGGGATCCTCGTCGCCGAGCTGGGCGGCGCCTATCCGCTGGGGCTACGTAGCTACTGGACCTATGCGCAACTGACGTTGGCGCAAATGGTGCTCTGGGTTGGGACAGTCGTTGTCGCCGCGACGCTGTTGCCCAGCTCCGAGCGGCTGGCGGTCTGCTTGGCGGCGGCGGCTGTAGGGGCTCTTCCCTATGTCGTCTATCTGGTTGCCGTGCGCGGCGTGGTGTTCACGGCCGGCGCACAGCCGCACGGACCGCGCGCACCCATCTCCGGCGTGGGAATAGCCAACTTCGCGCTGTGGGTCTTGGCTTCAGGCGATCGGCTGATCCTTGCGCATTACGCGCTTGCAGCGCTTGCCACCTATGCGGCCCTCTATGGGTTGCTCGAACGGATATTTCGCACGGTCGCAAATGCCGAGATACAACAGCGACTGCCGCGAGCGTTCATCAGCCATGCGCAGAACGGAGAGTCGCCCGACCTCTTTACCGCGCGCGCTTGGCTATTTTTGGTGATGCTCGGAGTGGCTTGCTCGGTGGCGGGGCCGACAGCGATATCGATAATTTCCGGCGGTCATTACCACCCGAGCCTCGCGATGTCTGCTGTGCTGGCGTTTGCGATGATGACGATGCTTGCCGCGGTCCCAGCATATGTGTCGCTGATCGCTCGGGGACGTAGCAGGGCCGTGGCGATCGTCTCCCTGGCGGCCGCAACCGTCAACATCGCAGGAAACTTGGCTCTGGCTCCCTATTACGGGACCTCCTCGGCGGCCGTTCTGACGCTTTTGGGCTACCTGATCTGGCTTGGCGGCGTGATGTTCGTCGAGCACAGCGCACGTCGCCTGCCTACCCGCCAGGCACTTGCATATCAAGCGCACGTATCACCGATAGCCTATGGCGACTAGCGCGATCATCGATACGGCGAACATCGCGGCTGCGCCAATGCACGGCGAGGTCAAGCTGCGCGCGGAGGGCTTGCGGACTCGCGACGGGCATTTGCTGGAATGGTTCACCCTGCTGCGCCCGACTTCGCGCATCGCCGTGTACAGCAGGCCCGAGCCGTGGCCGCGGGTCACGCTCGCACGCGTCGGGGGCGCGCCGATGCCCGAGCAGTTGTCGTTCATCTCCCCTCAGCCGAAGACGATCCCCAACATCCGCCATCGGCGCGACTGGTGGATTCAAAGCATGCGCTTCATGCCCAGTTGGTCTGGTGAATCGCCGGCTGTGATCTGGAATCCGATCGCGGGCGCGGCGATGCTGGAGCAGAGAGTGCAAGATGTCCCAGTAGTCTTCGATCTGCTTGACGATTGGCTGGTTCACCCTGCCTTTGTGCGTATCGAAGAGCAGGTCGAGCAGGCATACAGGTCGCTGTTCGATCGCGTATCTGTCGTGACCGCCAACAGCGAGGCTACTTTGGCTCTGGCCCGCAGGTTCGGACGCGACGACGCTTTTTTGCTGCGCAATGGCGTCGATCCCGAGCGCTTCGCGCTGTCGCCGTGCGCGCACAAGCAGGTGACGGTCGGCTACGGCGGCAAGCTTGGCTTCCGTGTCGACGTCGAGCTGGTCGGCTCGGTCGCCGAGGCGCTTCCGCATGTGCGCTTCGAGTTCGCCGGGCCCGTGCTCTCCAAGGAGCAGGCTCGTGCTCTGCGCCGGATCCCCAATGTTGTGCTGCTGGGGGACGTGCGTTACGACCGTTACCCAAACATCATGCGCAAGTGGGATATTGCCTGGGCGCCACACCGGCTCGGAGAGTTCGAGGTCGGCGGAGACCTGATCAAGCTGTACGAGTACCGCGCCGCCGGCCTGCCGACGGTCTCCACGCGCGTGATCGGGTGGGAGCGTGCCCTGGAGGGCGTTCGCGCCGTGCCCAGGGACGAGGTTGTGCAGGCTCTCGCAGAGCTCATCGGTGGACGCCAGGCAGGAGAAATTCCGCGTGAGCGGGTTGCGCTGCCTGCGGAGACCTCCTGGCAAGCCAAGGCGGAGTTCCTGCTCGATCGACTTGGCATGACAGACGATTCCACGCGGCGCGAGCTGGGGGAGGCGCTCAGGCAATGAGGCTGGCAATCATCGGAAGTCGCGGATTCCCGAGTACCTACGGTGGATATGAGACGCTGGTACGGCAGCTCGCGCCGGAGTGGGTCAGCCAAGGTCACGAGGTGACTGTCTACTGTCGCCAGCGTGCTGAGCACGCCCGGTTGACTTCCGTCGAAGGTGTGCGCTGCATCTGGACGCCAGGGCTCGACTCGAAGAGCTGGTCGACCTTGAGCTTTGGCGCCAGCTCGCACGTCGACGCTGCCCTGCGCGGGTACCACGCTGCCCTGGTGTTGAACGTCGCGAATGGCTTCTATCTCCCTCTACTGAAGGCACGAGGCATCCCGACGGTGGTGAACACCGATGGGATCGAGTGGGAGCGAGGCAAGTGGAGCAAAGCGGCGCAGAAAGTGTTCTATCGCGGCGCCGCGATGACGGCGCGCTATGCGGATGTGCTGGTCGCGGACTCGCAGGCGATCGCGCGAATCTGGCGGCGGCTGTTCGACGTGTCGGCGAGATTCATTCCATACGGTGCTCCCGTGCTCGACGGAGCGCAGGACGATCGAGTCCGCTCGCTCGGCCTCACGCCACGCACATATGCACTGGTCGTCGCGCGGCTGATCCCAGAGAACAATGTAGAGCTGACATTGGACGCTTTGGAGCTCCTGGATGGTGCCCGACCACAGGCAGTGATCGTGGGCTCGGCCAACTATCCCTCGCCGCTCGAGGCTCGCTTGCGAGATCTGGACGACCGTGGGCAGCTCAAATGGCTCGGACACGTGCACGATCAGGAGCTGCTCACGCAGCTGTGGGCCAACTGCGGTGTGTATGTGCACGGACACTCAGTTGGGGGAACCAACCCAGCGTTGCTACAAGCGCTTGGGGCAGGGGCGCCTACTCTCGCCCTCGACACAGAATTCAACCAAGAGGTGGTTGAGCGTGGGGAGCAGCTATTCCCACCCGAGGCGACGACGCTCGCCTCGAAACTTGTAACTACCTTGGGTGATCCCATGGTTCAAAATCGTTTTGCCCGGCATGGTCGTGAGGTTGTGGGTAAACGGTACGCCTGGGCCGACGTGTCGAGGGCCTACTTGGCGGCTCTCGAAGATGCTTGCGAGAAGGCCCGTAGGGCCGACGATTGGGCAGGATCTACTGTAAAGGAGCTGTGATGGACGCTGAGCAGACAAATCAAAGCCTGGAGCTTGCTCTGGGTGGCCTGCGTCGGAGGGCACCGTGGATCTTGCTTTGCCTGGTGCTTGTCACGGGCGCGGCCTACGGATTCTCCAAGCGTGAGCAGAAGAAGTACACGGCGACGGCTTCACTGGTCTTCAACGACAGTCAGGCCAACCAGCAGGCTGCCGGCCTGCAGGCGGTAAGCGTCAACAACCAGCAGGCGCAAGAGAACACCAACCTCAAGCTTGTGCAGCTCGGCGACATGGCTGAAAAGACGGCAAGCCACTTGGGTCAAGGACAGACCAAGGAAAAGATCAAAGAAGCCCTGAGCATCAGCGCCCAAGGTGAATCCAACATCGTAAACGTGGCGGCTACCGCTTCCTCACCAACGCTGGCGGCCGCCATTGCCAACACCTACGCAAAGCGGTTCGTCTTCGAGCAACAGGAAAGCAATCACAAGTACTACGCCTCTGCGCTTGCGCTGGTGAGCAAGCAGCTGGCGGCGCTTTCGCCCGCGGAAAGAGCCGGTACTTCAGGTCTGGCGCTCGAGAGCCGCGCACAATCGCTAGGGGTGCTCGCCGAACTGCGCAACGGGAATGTGCAGATCGCACAGGCGGCATCTGTCCCGACATCTCCGTCCTCGCCCAAGACGGCGAGAAACACAGCGCTGGGCGCGGTGCTTGGCCTGTTGCTTGGTCTGGGCATCGCTTTCTTGCTCGAGCGCTTCGACCGCCGGATTCGCGAGCCCAAGGATCTGGAGACGGTCTACGGTTTGCCTTTGCTTGGGGTCGTGCCGGAGAGCGGTGCCCTTTCGCGCTCTGCGCGAGGCACAGCGCCGAGCGGAGCCTTGATGGCCAGCGAAGCCGAGGCATTCCACCTGATTCGCGCGCACCTTCGCTACTTCAATGTCGACAAGGAGCTGCGGACGCTGCTGGTGGCCTCAGCTGTCCCCGGGGACGGAAAGACAACGGTGGCTCGGCATCTGGCCAGTGCCGCGGCGCGAATGGGCGCGCGTACGTTGCTCGTCGAGGCCGACCTGCGTCGCCCGACGATGGCACAGCAGTTTGAAATCCATGCTGGCGCGGGTCTCTCGGATGTATTGATCGGTGCGGTCGCTATGAACGACGCGATTCAATCGATCTCCCTGGATCAGCCGGGTAACGATGCTTCCAGGACACGCACACTCGACGTCCTTCTCGCGGGGCCCGTGCTGCCGCCGAATCCTGGAGAGCTGATTGAGAGTAGAGCTATGGAAAATCTTCTGGACGGCGCGCGGTCTACGTATGACCTAGTCGTAGTCGACACGCCCCCGTTGACCGTCGTGTCTGACGCATTTCCGCTCTTGGGTAAGGTCGACGGCGTGATCATTGTCGGCCGGGTAGGCCGCAATCGGCGCGATGTTGCCATGCGCCTGCATGAGACTCTCCTAGCTGCCGGAGCCCCCCTGCTCGGTGTCGTCGCGAACGGCTTCAAGGCTGGTCGGCTCGGCTCCTATGGCTACAGCTATGACTACTCGTCCGCCAAGCCTGAGCAGCCGTCTGGCATGCTTGTCGCGCCCAACGGTGTCGCCCCGCCCGAGGCGCGGGTGCCGACGGTCAAGGGCTGACGGTCGAGATTCATAGGAGGGCAGCGCGACTATATGGGAGGCAGCGCGACTATATGGGAGGCAGCGCGACTTTGGCTCAGGTTTGGGGTTACCAAGAGGCATGAGGGGTAACTCAGCTGGCATGCAAACGAGCCCGGAAGCAAATTCAAGGCGTGGTACGGGCCGTTGCGTAGCCGCTTTGCTGCTGGCGGCCTTTGCGTCGAGCGCCTTTGCTGCCTCGACTCTGGCTGTCGCTCCGCCGTTGCCCGCCGCTACTACAGGGGGCGTTTCTAGCGTGACCCCCTCCACTGCGGTTCTACACGGGTCCCTCGACGCGAAGGCTCAGCCAACGAACTACGTCTTCCAATACGGAACGACCAAGTTCTACGGTGGGCAAACCCCTCTGGCTCCTGGAGGCGAGGCGTCATCCACGATCCAGGTCGGTCAGGCGATTAGCGGTCTGCAAGCAAACACCACCTATCACTACCGGATTCTCGCGACCAGCGCAAGCGGCGCAACCCCCGGCGTGGACCGCAGCTTCAAAACACCCAAGATCCCGCTATCGCTCCAGGTCACTGGTGCTCCCAATCCCGTGCCTTTCGGGGATCCATTCACCGTGCAGGGCACGCTTATGGGCACCGGCAACGCGGGCCGTGTGGTGGCCTTGCAAACCGATCCGTTTCCATATGTGGCGGGCTTCAAAACTCTCGGCAACTTCGAGGTCACGAGCTCCACTGGTAGCTTCTCCTTCCCCGTTGTTGGTCTGCTTACAAATACTCAGTTGCGCGTCGTGACGACCGGCGCTCCTTACGTCACAAGCCCTGTTGTAACTGAGGGTGTGGCGGTGCAGGTCACCTTGCACGTGCGTCGGGTGCACCGTCCACGTCGTGGCGAGTTCGTGCGCTTCTCCGGAACGATCACGCCGGCCGAGTTGGGGGCCCATGTCGGCTTCCAACTA
The DNA here is from genome assembly GCA_049287685.1 of Solirubrobacteraceae bacterium. Taxonomy (GTDB): domain Bacteria; phylum Actinomycetota; class Thermoleophilia; order Solirubrobacterales; family Solirubrobacteraceae; genus Palsa-744. The sequence goes on from JBAQGH010000031.1 coordinate 32,870, forward strand.
CTGCGCCGCGGGGCTCCCTCGATCAATCAGGGCGGGACTATCGTCAAGTCCGGTACGCCGACAGTCTCAAGCTTCAGCACCGTCGTGCGCATCCGCCATCGCGGTGTGTACCAGGCGCTCGTTCAGGTATTCGACGGCTCACACGTCTCTGCTTACAGCGAGCCGATACGGATCGGCTGAGGCACAGTATCGAAGTCGGCCAGCGGCCAGTCGAGACGCGCGCGTTACCCTGATCGTCGGCTAGGTCGTGCGCTCGGCGCCTTGTTCGCTGGCTTCGTTTTGCTTGCCATACATCCCTTCACGGCGACCTTCGTGTTCTGATGGATGACGGCGCCATTTTGCGCGACGAGCTCGGTGGGCATCAGCAGGCTCGCGCGAACCTGCTTGCGCGCCTCGACCTGGCGGCGCACAACACGTCCGTGGACACGACCGACGACATCATGCTTGGTCACGACGGTCTTTCTCAGCTCGCACAGGCTGGCGTTGGCGCTCAATACTGAGTGTGGACCCTGGGGCAGGGAAAGCTCCAAGCTGTCGACGGGCACGTCTGGCAGGGTGGCGAAAGCGATTGCGGCAAAACCTGTCTTCTCGATCGAGGTGGCACCTACCAAGTCGAGGATAACCCCGTCACCTTGCAGTACCACCACCGGCGAAGGAAAAGCTTTGCTGCCCTGTGAGACGAAGTACACGGGGCCGGTGAGCTCACCGGCCAGCACAGGGGTATGGGCGCTGGCGCTGCCGACGACCGATGCCCTTGGACAGGTAGCGGGATTTGCCTCGAACGTTTTCTGCGGGCACGCGCTCTGCAGGGTGGTGAGCCTCGAGGGCAGCTGCTTGGGCAGAACGAGCTTGATCTTGGCAAGATTTGCCTCGGCGCCGTGACCTGTATCGGGGGACGCAAGCAGGATGTCCAAGCTGGCGCCCTCGGCGTAGCTGGTGTGTGCGCTGGTGGTTACTGTGAGCCTCGGCTTGAAGGCGAGGCCATAGCATTCACCTACCTCGAAATGGTTGGATAGGGTCGCGTCAGCACCCTGCGCTGCACTGATCGCTGCCGTGATCTGCTGTGGTGCACATGTGGTCGGGTTGAAAATAAAATCCGGACGGTCGATGTCGAGGATGAGTTTCTGGATGCGTAGCGGCACGCCGAGCACGATCTGTGGCAGGGGTTCGCTCACGATTGTGAGCTGGGCTGTCAGCGGATCGATGTACACCTTGGCGCGGGTGATGACTCGTCCGAGATTCAGCGGCCCGGCGACCGCCGTCGTGACGATGCTCAGGCCAAACGGGGAGCCCCCGTATCCCGTAGTCAAATAGATGTTTCCCTTCAAGTACAGGGGCTCCGAGCCGCTGCCGGACGCGAGAATGGAATCGCCTATCCGAGAGGCTTCAGAGCATTCTCCGTAGCTCGCTGCCGGTTCTTGACACGGCGTCACAGTTGAGAGCGCGGCCGATAGTCCCGGTGGTGTAGAAAGTTGTATCGCCGATATGTACTGTTCCTGGTTGTTGCGGGTGACGTTGATGGTAAGTGGGCTAAACGCACCCGCGACAGGGAAGTCGGTCCCGGACACCAGTAGCGGGTGAAACGGGATCGGGTTTGTGCAGCCCACGACGGTGTAAAAGGCGGACGGGTGGGCGGTGGGTGTGCCGGCCGCGCTCCATGGTTGGAGCTCTGAGGTTGTGGTGGCTGTGCCACATGTCGAAGGGTTGGCGAGCAGCGCTCCCGGCCCGCCGAATAGATTGATGTTCAATTCGTTGAGTGGTATCTGTGGGTTTTCCGGCAGTTCGAATGTGAGTTGGCCTGTCGCGGGATTTGCCAGCACACGGCCTTCGAGCTTGATGACGATGTGTTCCGCTGCCGTGCCCTTGGCGCCCAAGCCTCCTAGTTCGATGTACATGCGGTAGAGCTTTCCGCTTGCGGCGTCCTGTTCTGTGCACGACCCCTGGCCAGGAGAGCCGCATTCGGGGTACGCCAGATACACGCGTCCGGCGATCGGATACGGGAGCAGCGGCGTATGCGCTTCGGCCGCCCCGATGATCGATGAGGAGGGGCAGCGCCCCGGCGCCAGCTGAGGTTCACCTGTCGGGCTCAACTCTTCGCCATCGCCGGCTTCGCCCGGCTTGGTCACGTTGCCCAGGCTATTCAAGTCCGAGGGGACGTCGATTCCCTCGGAGCCGCTCTGGCAGGCCTGAATCTGCCCGGCAGCGCCAGGGTTGATGGAGACGCCCGTAGGTAGCGTTACGGTGGCGTTGCGTAGCTCTGGTGTCGCCACTTCGGCGAAGGGGTAATCGATCTGGGGAACCCGAAGGCTCAGGTCGATTCCGACCGGTTCGTTGGCGAGCAGGGTATCGGGTCTTGCTCCGATTTCTGGGGAAAAAGGCAAGCGGTCGCAGGAAGTCACCGCCGGCAGCGCCGATTGTGCTTGTGTGAATTCTTCCGGTTCCTCCCATGAGTCAGCCGAGACTGTCGCGCTCTGTGCGGCTGCCGAGCAATCGTCAGGCATCGTCAAGAACGGGATCGGTTCAGCCTCGCTCGGGGTCCCTTCACCCGTCTGACAGCTCGATTCCGGGCTGGAATCGTTCGTTGTGCAAGAAAGGCCGCGCTGGGTATCGTGGACCCCGGCGGCCGGGGTACCCCAGAACGTTGCTTGTATGCTGGTTATGCCGTAGGGCGGCAGATCGTTGGCAACAAGCGCGACTGTATAACCCTGGGTCGTGTGGACGATATGCCCATCCAGCGGGAGTAGTCCAAGCGGCGTTTCAAAGCCAAACTTGGCAGCCTGGCTGCCTTCCGTCGTCAGATTATAGATAGGGCCGAGTATCGCAGTCTGTTTGCCATTGGACACAAAACGAAGAACAAATATCCCCACCTGCGTCTCGGCTGGACACTGCTCGGTTGGTGTCGTGCAGCTCGGTACAGCTTGAGGGTTTGCCACCAGGCCCGGGGGCAAGTCGATGATGACATCCTTGGGATCGCGTGTCGGCACTGGCGTATTGTTGGGGCCGGCTTTGGTTGTGAAGTCGATCGTGGTCGTCAGTGCAGATGGATGGCCTGCCGACTGGGTGAATTGGTATGGCTCGTTCAAAAACGCGTCCTCCTGATCGGCTTCGGTCGTTTGCATCGCAAACGCCGCGATTCCAAGTGACGCGGCTTGTGCGCTCGCGACAGTTGCGGGCGCCACAGCGACACATCCGAACGCGAGAATGGCGAGGGCGCCTACGTAGGCAGCAAGGATCCGGCTCCTTACGATGTAGCGTGCACGGGCTCTGGTCTTATCGTTCATTGGCCGGGCGTTGCTTGGCTCTGATTTCGTGCTCGCTTTCATGCGCTGGCGCAGTCGAGGAGCAAGGAACGCGATATAGGGCGGTGGCATGAGTGCCGTCGCTGAAATTGAGTACGGCCGCAAACGGGTAGCCGCCGATGGGGCACACTTGCGGGATTCTGATGCCACGTGGCTTGTAGCTCACGGTTTTGCCGCCCACCTTTCGAAGGTAGGTCAGATGCAAGGGTCCAATCGTCGAAGAGAACGTTTCCAGGGCGAGATCGGGACCTTCGGGCCAGGTCTGAATCAGGGGGACGGAGGTGTCGAGTTGTTCGCCGTATGGATGCACGTCTTCCTGCACCGTGCCGGGAAGCACCAAGCGCGCCGAGACGGGTTCCAACGCTTCGACGTAGAACAGCACTTCAAGGTGGTCTTCGACCGCCGGCCCCATGAGCGCATTGAGCGATGCCCTCTCCTGGATGCTCTGGGAGCCGACCGGCACCACGGCGGTGGCGTTGCCGAAGCCGATGCGAGCATTGGCCGAGCAGCCGTCCAGTCCCGCGTCGAGCAGACGTGTGGGCTGACAGTTGGCTTGTCCAAGCGTCGTGGTCGCGATCCCCATGTCGGCGGGCAGGCGAAGGTCGAAGCTGCTCATCGGGGCGGGGGGAGAGCCGCCTGGGCCTTTTATACCCAGCGAGATCTCGATCGTCGTGCGTTGACCTGCCACGTCTGGATCGAGCGAGACGTGCAGCTTGGCGGTCTGTGCGGCCCCTGCAGACCCGGCGATGCATGCACAGATAGCGAGCGTGAGCGCAAACGCTCCGATGAGTCTCATTTCACGTACCTGAACTACAGGTCGACCTCGCCGTGGGCTTTTACGGTTATGGCGAAGCTGTAGCGGTTGATGGTTCCGCTGATCCCGAGGGATTTGCCGGAAGCACCCTTGAATCTGCCCGTGCCGCGTGTGATCGTGAGTGTTCCGCCGAAGTAGCCGGTGCTGTTCTGCACGATGTAGTTGGTCTGGGCAACGCCGGTGATCGAGCCCCCATGAGGGTAGACCGTAACGGTGGCCGTCACCGCTTTCGGATGGATCGTAAAAGTGGCGGTCACGGGCGCGTTATAGGTGCCGGCGGCCTGGCCATGCTCGACAAGGGCCGCTCCGTCTTCGCTGATGAGCTTGAGGTTTGCGTTCTCCACGAGATCCACGGTCTTTGCCTGCACGCCCACGGGGCTTCTGATGGCGCCCGAGGCACGTGTCGTAAGCCCGGCGATGCTCGCGAGAAGCGCCAGCGCACAAACCGAGATCGTCAGTACAGCCGGAATCGTCCCCATGCTACGTCTCATCGACCCTCCTCCTCATGAGAGCTCGCATAGTCGCAAACGGACCGGCCTGGCCCGTGGCTTGCGATTCGCGAGGATGCCCATTCCCATTCAAGACTCGCTTTAGCAAGACGCGGAGCCCCCTTGACCCCCGCATCTCATTCCAACAAAGGCTACAGCATTAGATCCCATCTGCGGCTATATTTCGATTCTTTCGTCAGACGGAATAACTCTGCTTATCGGGAGAGCAGGGTCGGTTCGACCACAAGCGAAGACCACGGGAGCCGCTAAAACGGCTTTCCCACGGCGCTGAACGATCCCTCGGTCGGTGGGCTATTCGCTACGCATGTGGAGGTGTCGTACGGCCGATCGATCGCTCGAACACTCGTCCAGCAGCGCAGGAGTCGCGACTACGATGCGCCGGGTGGCCAATGGCATAGCGATCGGAACTGACGCGCGCGGTGCACAGGATGCGTCCGTCGTTTCTCTAAGCGAGCTTGGGCTCATCGGCCTGATGTTGTTGCCCGGTGCGCTGATCGTCTTCCTAGGGTTCAATGCCGGCGGGTACTTTCCCGGTACCCCCGCGGTGGCGGCGCTCGTGTTGACGCAGATCTTGCTTGTGCGAATCGTGCAGGCGCGCCATCCCTTCGAAGGTCTCGCGCCGATAACGCTTGTGGCGATAGGAGCACTCGCCTGCTACGCGGCGCTGACGCTGGCTTCGGGGATCTGGTCGCATTCGATGAGTCGAGCCTTGATCGAGTTCGACCGGGCCTGGCTGTACCTGCTCGTGCTCGTCCTTTTCGGGACGGTGCAAGCAAGTACGGACAACCTGCGCTGGCTGGTAAGGGGTCTGGTGCTTGGTGTGTCGATCGTGTGCGTCTCGGGCCTGGTGACACGATTGCTCCCCAACGTGTGGCATACGGCTCCGGGCGTTTCCAACGAGCGCCTGAGTTATCCGGTGACCTACTGGAACACACTGGGTCTGCTGGCGGCACTTGGGATCGTGCTCGCCTTCCATCTCAGCTGCAGCCTCAGCGAGCGGCGCGTCGTGCGCGTACTCGCCGCCGGCGTGCTGCCGCTGTCGGCGGTCACCCTGTTCTTTACGTTCTCGCGTGGAGCGATGCTTGCCGGTGCGGTGGGCCTAGTGATGTATGTGCTCGTGGCGCGCCCCCGGGGTCTGCCCAGCGCAGTGCTTGCGGTCATTCCAACGACGTCGGTGTTGATTCTCTTCGCCTATCGGGCCAACCTACTGGACACGCTCGATCCGACGACCCCCCGGGCTGTCGCTCAGGGCCACCACGTGGCACTGGTGGCGGGCGTGTGCGTGCTCGTGGGTATGGCGGCACGGTTTTTGCTTGCTTCAGTGCTCGACCCACGATTGAGGCGCTGGGCACGCAGGCCACGACTCGACGCGTCGCTCAAACGTGGCGCAATGCTTGTCGCAGTCGCGGTGGCTGTTGTCGCGTTCTTCGCACTCGGAGCGCCCCACGCTCTCGCTCACGACTGGGATCGCTTCATCGGCGGCGCTTCCACAACCGCCAGTGGCGGCGATCTGCGCCAGCGCTTGACCGACCCCTCAAACGACGGGCGCACGCCGCTTTGGCAGGTTGCTCTGCGTGGCTTCGGTGCCTCCCCATTTCATGGCGCCGGGGCCGGCATGTACCAGACGCTTTGGGATCGGGAGCGCTCCCAATTCGCCTACGTGATCAACGCGCACAGCCTCTACCTGCAGGCGATGGCCGAGCTTGGTGCTCCCGGCCTGTTCCTGCTGCTGGTACTGGTGGGTGCGACGATCCTCGGCCTGGGGTTGCGAGCGCGCGGGCGACGGCGCACGCTCTACGGGGCCTTGCTGGCGGCGGCGGTTGTATGGGCATTGCACGCCGGCGTCGACTGGGACTGGGAGATGCCGGTCGTAACGATCGGCTTTTTCGCCGTCGCCGGCCTTGCGCTAAGTGCGGGCGGGCAGGCGGGCAGCGGCTGGGTACCAAGCCACAACACACGCCTGGTGCTCGCTCTGCTTTGCCTTGCCACAGTCGCCCTGCCGGTGTCGATCATCGGCTCGCAGACAAGGCTGGGCCAGGCCGAGCACGCGCTATACGCGTCCGATTGTGCTGCCGCGACACCGGCCGCGCTGTCGTCGATCGGTTGGCTCGACGTGCGCCCGGAACCGTATGAGATCGTTGGTTTCTGCGACATCCAGCGTGGTCAGCCTCATCTAGCCATCACAGCAATGCGCGAGGCTCGCAGCCACGATCCCGGAAGCTGGGAGACCTACTATGCGCTTGCGATCGCCCAGGCTTCGGCCGGCATCGACCCGCGCGCGAACATTGAGCAGGCCCTACGCATGAATCCGCGGGAGCCGCTCACTCGCGAGGCGGCCAAGCAGCTCGTTGGCTCTAGCCCCACGGTATGGGTGAAGCACGCTGGCGTCGTGCGAGCGGCTGCGCTGAAGAGCAACGATCTCTCGATCGTCCCGTCGTCCTACTAAGAATGTCTTTCAAATGATCGGCACGCCCGGATCCGTCCCTGGACACTGCGCTGGATCGCCACGTGGCGTCTTGCACGTACCACCGGTACGCGCTGCGACGCCCCGCGACGACCAGCTTGGTCCATGAACGGCCCGAACGCACCGCTCATTCGAAAAGACGTCCTAGCTCATCGCGTCGCGCAGCTTCTCGAGCGCGCGGTAGACGCGGCTCTCGACGGTAGTGAGTTGCTCGCCGGTGAGCTTTGCGATCTCGGGCACAGTGAGATCGGCGCCGAAGCGCAGCGAGACCGCCTCGCGCTCGACGCCGCTCAGCCTGGTAAGAGCGTGCTCGAGTCGCTCGCGATCTGCCGGGCCGTAGAGCTCGTTATCGGCCAACTCGTCGATCTCCAGCTCCTCGCTGGAGACGAAGCCCGGGCCGGTGGCGAGGAGCTCGATCGCTCTGCCCTCGCCAGCCTTTCTGCGGACGTGGTCGCTGAGGCAGTTGAGCGCGATCGCATACAGCCACGTCTTGGTGCTCCCCTTGCGAGGATCGAAGCGCCTGCGAGCGCGCAGCGCCCGCTCGCACGTATCGCCCAGAAGTTCCTCGGCCAGCGCTGTATTGCCCGTTCGATATCTGAGGAAGGCAAACAGGCCCTGAGCGTGCTCTTGGTAGAGCCGCTCGAATCCGTCGTCGCGTATGCCTCGCACCAGCTCTCCTATCGTCCTTATGTCCAGGCGGGCAAGCTTCAGCCAGGAATCCGGACGCTCGTTCGTATGAGGGCGCATGAGCCACTCACACGAAGACGAACATCTCCCCGACGACCTACGGTACGTCGCAGACGCGCTCCGTGAAGAGCGCCCCACGCTCGACCCGCTTGCACTGGATCGAGTGAAGCTGAGGGCGATGAGCGCGGTCCGGCGATCCACATCCACACGACACAAGGGATCTTTCATGAAGCGACACCTGACGACACTTTTCACGGTTGGATTTCTCGTGCTCGGAACCGGCGGCACGATGGCGCTGGCGGGCGGCGGCAACGGCAAAGACGGCGGTGGCAGCGCCAGCTTCAGCCAGTACCGTCCCGAATGCCCGAGCGGCTATGTGCTGCAGGGTCGCCATTGCATCCCGATCCCGCCCCCGCGCTGCCCACGTGGTTATGAAGTGAGCGCCGGCAAGTGCGTTCCTACGCCACCTCCGACGTGTCCGTCCGGTTATGAACTCAAGGGCCGCAACTGCATTCCGATCCCAGTCCCCCGTTGTCCGCATGGCTTCCTGTTCGAAGAAGGCAGCTGCCATCCGATCAGTGGCCAGGGTGGCGGTGGCCAGGGTGGCGGTAAAGGCGGCGGCGACAAAGGTGGCCAGGGCGGCGACAAAGGCGACAAAGGCGGCCAAGGCGGCCAAGGCGGTGGCTTCCCCGGTGGCGGTAAAGGTGGCCAGGGCGGCGACAAAGGCGGCCAAGGCGGCCAAGGCGGTGGCTTCCCAGGCGGTGGCCAGGGCGGCGACAAAGGCGGCCAAGGCGGCGGCTACCAAGGTGGTAAAGACGGTGGCTACGGCGGCAAAGACAACCAGGGCTACGGCGACAAAGGTAGTCGCGGTCATCGTTAGGCCGGCCTGATGGGCAAGCGGACGACGGCGGCTGTCGTGTGGCTGGCGATCCTCGTGGGGATCGCCGCGACAGCCGTCGTCCTCCGCAATCGTGGCGGCGAGGATCTATTCCGCGTTGAACAAGCTCGCTCGCTTGGCTCGAGGACCGCAACGGTGCTGAGCGCTGCCCGCGTAGAGGCCGTTGTGGCGCGGGCTCCCGAGCCGGTGGCGACGGACAGGCGCACGTCCCCAGCTCGAGTGAGCTGCAGGCCAGGCGGCCCGGGGCCGCTGCGCAATCCGTGGTCCTGCACGATCGAGTATCGCTCTGGCACCCGCGCTCACTACCGCGTGCAGGTTCAGCCAGACGGCCACTACAGTGGCAGAGGCACCGGAATCATCGATGGCTGTTGCGTGAAGACTCCCACACTGGCTTGAGCCACCCGAGGACTCTTTGTGTCCGTGGCGCTTCAGTGGGCCGATGGGACAGATTCCGGGTACAGTCCGTACACTATCTATCATCCCCCGGTATCCACGCCGAGCCCGGCAGCGCTCAGATGGGTTCTTATAAGCAAATCTCTGCGGAAAACTACGCATTTTTTGCCCGAAACTACCCGCAAAATGCGCGTTCAAACAAAAATCTGTATCATTCGGCTCACTCCGGACGATTCGGGACAGGTCATTCGAATATGCCGAAACTGGCCGGACTCGGTAGTTCGGGCCTAATGAATAGTCAGCTTACGGTCGACACCATTTAGAGCCGCTCGTATCGGGACGGAGCCCAAAGGAAAAGGACATACACGGAATGATCGCCGCAAGCGGGAACCAAGGACGAGTTCGTGCTGCGCCAGCGTGGACTGAGTTTGGCCGAGGCGCCGCACGAACTGTAGGAAAGCCCGCCCTGTGGGCTATCGAACGGACGGCTTTTCGCGCCGCGAACAGTGCTTGTTGTGCGGAGCACCTGTCATGAGTGGCGTGGAACCAACGATCGTGGTTGCCGACCACCAGCAGGTGAGCCGCCTTGGGGTGCGCATGGCGCTGATGCGGGGAGGCTTCCAGGTTGTCGGCGAAGCGGCCGACTGCGATGGCGCCGTCAACGCCGTCATACGCGAGCGCCCAGACGTGTGCCTACTCGACGTGTCCATCCCCGGTGGCGGCATCGAGACGGCACGTCGCGTTGCCGAGGCGGCGCCGGCGACGTCCGTGGTCATGCTGACCGTCTCCACCAATACCGAGGATTTGCTTGCGGCGCTAAGGGCTGGAGCTGTCGGCTACCTGCCCAAGGACACCAGCCCCGACCGACTTCCGGCGGCGCTCAGCGGTGTGCTCAAGGGCGAGGCTGCGCTGCCGCGTACGCTCGTAGGCCGCGTTTTGCAGGAGTTTCGTGCTTTCACGGTAGCGACTGGTGCAAGCCCCGTGCGTGTGGGCAATGTGCAACTGACGCCGAGGGAGTCGGAGATCCTGCGAATGCTCGGCTCGGGCTTGACCACGATCGAGGTCGCCGACATGCTCTCGCTCTCGCCGGTCACCGTTCGTCGTCACATCTCAGCCGGAGTGACCAAGCTCGGCGTCGCTGACCGAGACGCCGCGATACGTGCGATCGAGCCTCTCGCCGCAGCCGGCTAGTAGTCTTGGCAACTATTGGTGGTGCCCCTGTGGGCTTGAGGCGCAGGTCCACGAGGCCGGCTCAGACGAGTTCGGCCCGTACGGCAAACACGGCGGCCTCGACGCGGCTGTGGACCCCAAGCTTCTCGAAGATGTTCGTCACGTGCTGCTTGACGGTGTGCCGACTGATGGACAGCTCCAGTCCGATGGCGGCGTTGTCGGCCCCCTCTACAAGTAGCCGCAGCACGTCCTTCTCGCGTGTGGTCAGCTCCAACCCATCCACGCTGGGTCGCATCCGCCCGGTGGCGTGGTTGTTGGGGCTCGCATGTCTCGTAAGAGCGTGCACGACCTCCCGAGAGAGCACAACGTGACTGCCGGCCGTCTGACGGATGCTGTCGATGAGTTGATCCGCAGGTGTGCTCTTGAGGATGTAGCCGCAAGCGCCAGCGTCCAGCACCTCGAGCACATCGGCCGCCTCGAGCGAGGCGGTCAGAACGATCATGCGGACCTGAGGGCACGTTGTCGCGATCCGTCGCAGCGCCTCGGCGCCGGGCGTGTCGGACATGTCGAGATCGAGCACGATCAAGTCTGGTTCGAGCTTGCCCGCCAGGGCCACCGCTTCGGCTCCGTCCTTCGCCTCGCCCACCACGCTCACGTCGGCACTCTCCAGCATGTCGCGCAGGCCTTCGCGAAAGAAGTGATGGTCGTCCGCCAGGACGACGCGTAGATCACTGCCCGCGCTGTTCACAAACCGAACATAGTCGAATCGGGCGTCCGGTGCTGGGCTCACCTTTGGTTTTGAGGAGCGGTCGAGGGGTAGCTGTACGGAGCCCACTTGCGGCTATCTACCTAAACACTTGCCTGTAACGACGCGAGTGTGTCCAGTCGGCTCAAAAAGGGTCAAGAGCTGCACGGGGTAGACCGACACAAGTGAGCACATGCCCACGTCCCATGCCCATCGCCGGCAGGAGGCCATGATGCTCAAGCTTCTAATACGCAATTTTTCTGTATTTCTACTACTCGGCGCCTTCGCCGCACCATCGGCGTTGGCGACCCAATCCTCACATCATGCAAGATCTCATGCAGTTCACTCCCACGGAGCTCATCGCGGGGCAAAGCACAAACGTCGCCACAAACGCATTGCCACAACCGTTGCGTCGCGCACGGCGGCGACTATCTCCACGACAACGCTACTAGGAGATAGTGCTGTAGAGACGCGTGTCGACTCTCTCAGGGCAGGCCATGCCAAGGCATTTAGTTTCCAGGCGTCTGTCTCTGGGAGTGGCGAACTGGTGCACGTCTACGTCGACTCTCGCAGCACGACACGTACTCTGACTGTCGGTTTGTATAGCAGTGTGGCCGGTGGTCCCGGCTCGTTGTTGAGTACCGGAACGATCTTGAACACTCAAGCCGGCGCCTGGAACACGGTGTCGCTAGCGCCAGTGGCTCTACTCGGTGGCGATACCTATTGGCTGGCAGTGCTCGGAGGCAACGGGACGCTCCGAATCCGTGACCGTAGCGCCGGGTCGTGCCTGAGCCAGACTGACGCCCAGTCCGGTCTCAAGGCACTGGCTTTGTCTTGGAGCGTAGGCGAGACATCCTCGACCTGCCCGATCTCCGCCTATATGAGCGGAGCGAGCTTGATCGCTGATCCACCGCCACCGATTGAACCGGTGGAAACGACTCCTCCGGTAGAAAAAGATCCTCCGGCAAAGACTCCCCCAGTCGAAAAAGTCACTCCGGCTCCGACCGCGGGATTCGTATACGCGCCAAGCGGACCGATCGTAGGTAAGACGGTCAACTTCAACGCGGCCGGCTCGACCTGCGCGGATAGCCCTTGTACCTATGAATGGTCCGATGATGGATCGAACGCTCGCCCGGCGACGGTTCTCTGGCCGCTCGGCAGCGGACAGACTATGTCTTTTACCTTCCATGAAGCGGGAACCAAGTATGTGCGCCTGGTGATAACCAATGCGGCGGGTAAGAGCGCGACGGTCGAGCATAACGTCGTGGTCGCCGCGGAATCTTCTACACCCCCGACGGAAACCAAAGAAACCACTAAAGAACCGGTTAAAGAAGCTCCCAAGGAAACCAAAGAACCGGTCAAAGAAGAACCAAAAGAAGAAGTAGCCAAAGAACAGCCCAAAGAAGAACCAAAAGAAGTTGTCAAAGAAGAACCCAAAGAAGTCAAGAAAGAAGAATCAAGCAGTCAGACCAACTGTATAAAAGTGCCGTCGGCCTGCGGCTACCCGGACTCGACCAACACGGGAGTACCGGCTGGCACGACCTTGAAATCCCAAACAAACGACATTGCGGTGACTACTCCCGGAACGACGATCAAGGACGTCGCCCTGGAAGGTTCTATCAGCGTCGAAGCCAACAACACGACGATCGAAGACACCGATGTCACGGTAAACGGGACCCAGACATGCGGTGAATCCTGTGGTGGGCGGGGAATCTGGATAAAGCCCGGCGTCACCGGGACGGTGATCCAGAACGTCGCCTGTCACGGTGGGGCACTGTCAGGCAGCAACGTAACCCAGTACTGCGTCATGAGCAATAATTCAACTACCACAATCAAACAGCTGTATGCCTACAACTGCACCGAGTGCCTTGCGGGGCCGATGAACCTCTCGAACTCCTTCATCAACGAGAGCGGTGCAACGATTCCCCAAGAACATTATGAGGATATCTACTACGGAGGTGGCGGCGGTCCGCTGATCGTCAACCACAACACGATGCTCAACCAGCAGGGCCAGACGGCGGTCGTGTTCGCCAGCGTAGATTTCGGCAACCAGACGACGCTGACCATCACAAACAACCTGATGGCGGGAGGCGGCTACACGATCTACGGCGGCGGTAGCGGCAGCGGCGGCAAAGTCGTCGGCCCAGTCACGATCACGGGCAACCGCTTCAGTCGTGAGTTCTATCCAAACGGCGGCTCCTATGGCGTAGCCGCCTACATGAACGAAGCGGTCACCAGCTGGTCGGGCAACGTGTGGGACGAAACGTTGAAGAGCGTCGAACGCTAACCCCGGCGAGATAGCAAGGCAGCAAGCAACGGAGGCGGCTCGAAGTCGAGTCGCCTCCGTTTGACGCTCTCTAAAGTCCCGCTGACGCTCGAAACCACCGGTCGCGGATTACTCGACAAGGGTGTGGCACGAGCTCAGCAGAGCGCGACCTTGTCCCCATCGCCGACCTGAAGACGCATCGCCCGCGGCACCGAGAAGTCTCGGAAGACCCGGGCCTCGCGGCCGACAATGCTCCCCACCAGGCGCCCACCCACGTGGATCACGCTTGACCCGGCAAACAGAATCGAGCGCTCGATCTCCGCGCCCTCGACATGCACACGCTCGCCGATCGAGGTATGTGGCCCGATATACGAGTCGACTACGCGCGCGCCGGCGCCAATGATGATCGGGCCGCAGAGCACACTCGTGCTCACCGATGCGGTCGGGTCGACGAGCACGCGTCCTTCGAAGCGGTTGCCGTCGCGCTGAGGAAGAGAGGCTTGCGGCTCGATCCCGTCCAAGACCGCGCGGTTCATGTCGAGCAGGTCGATCGGGTCGCCAAGAAACGCACGCCACTCGCGCACAACGCGTACCTGCATGCGGGCGTTCTCGCGGGCGATCAAGCACTCGGCGAGAGTCTTCAGCTCAACTCCAGGGCTCCTCGAGGGGTAATGCAAGCCCTCGAGCGCGCCCACTCCAAGCATGCAGACGCCCGCCATCCCAAGTGCCGAGTTGTTCGGATCGAGCTCGGCCACGCGAAGTATCTGCTGTGTGGAAGGCCCCAGCGGTTCGGAGTTGCGAGCGCCCTGCGCAACGAGCAGCACCACATCCGAGCCCTCTTCGCTCAACACATCGAGAAAAGGCCGCAATGGTTGACCCAAGAGTCCGTCGGAGCGATGCACGATCGTTGCGGCGCCGTCCGCGAACTGCGCGACCGAGCGCAGCAAGTCCGCCGGATCGGTTTGCGCTTGATGGGTTAGATAGCGCAGAGGTGGGCGCGGCTGGCTATCGCTCTCGATACAGATCGAGATCTCTTCGACCAGCTCCGCGGGCGCGAGAACGGCGACCTCCTCGACGCCGGCCGCGGTCAGAGCGTCGAGCACGTGGCAGACGATCGGCCGATTGGCGATCCCCTGTAGCGAGGTTGTGCGGGTAGCGTCCAGCCACGGTCCCGTAGAGCGGGCCGTAGGAGGGATCAGGATGACACCCCTGACTTGCACCCATACAAAACGTTCGCAATAGCCCAGTGCTCGCACGCGGATTTGAGATTGGTCAAAACATCCGTCCCATGCAGTAGCATCTGGAACAGTGCCTGAGTGCCACCCACCTGCCGCCGTGGCGGCAAGGATGCGCGTGCTGCTGGCGATCATGACGATCTTTGTCGTCACAATCGCCACCGTCTTGCTGCTCGCGCGGCCCGGCGGCGCTGCGGCAAGCACAACGTCCACGCGGGCACACGCGCACGCAAAGAAGAAGGCGTCCCGTAAGCAGACGAAGCTCACCCGCTGTGTCGTGGTCAAGCCCAAGCACGCCTCGGGCAAGTCTTCCAGACGTCGTTCGGCCACTAGAGGCAAGTCTGTGGTCTGCACGGTCTTTCATCTTCGGCCCAAGGCGCCCCAGGTGCCCGGTGGCGCTGGCGCGACGCTCGGCACTGGAGTAAGCCCTGCGGCGGCGGGGACCAATCCGCCAGTGCTTCAGCTGGTTCCGCCAAGCGAAGAACCGCTTCCACCACGCAAAGAAGTCCCGCCCAGCAAAGAAATCCCGCCGAGCAAAGAACCGGCTAAAGAACCAACCAAAGAACCCACAAAAGAACCGCCGGGCAAAAAAACGACTCCGCCGGTTGAAACCGATGTCACTCTGGTCGGCAGCACGACGGTGCAACCTCACATCGACACCGATACCGCTGGTTCCGCCGAAGCCTTCCAGTACAAGGCCTCGGCCACCGGCACCATCAACAGCCTCGACATCTACGTGCCCCAGGCGAGCACGGCCACTTCGATCGTTGTAGGGCTCTACAGCAGCGTCGCGGGTCACCCGGCAACGCTGCTGACCAGTGCCACGATCGAAGAACCGACCGCGAACGCTTGGAACAGCATCGAAGTTCCCCCCGTCACCGTGACCGCCGGCTCGGAATATTGGCTGGCAGCGCTGGCGCCAAGCGGCAAGCTGGCGGTTACGGATGTCGAAAGTGGTGGCAAACCAACGCAGGAAAGTAGGTCTCACTCGCTCGAAGAACTGCCCTCTTCGTGGGGTAGCGGAGTCTCCTACGACAATTCGCCCGCCTCGTTCTATGCCTCCGAAGCCACGGTGAGCAGAGCGCCGGAAGAACCCAAAGCTCCGGAAGAACCAAAAACACCAGAAGAACCCAAAGAACCCAAGGAACCGGAAGAGCCGGTGGCAAGCTTCAGCTACAGCCCCAGCTCGCCCACGGTTGGCCAGTCGGTCACATTCAATGGCTCCAGCTCAACATGCCCGGGCGGGCCTTGTACGTACGAATGGTCCAACGACGACGGCCCGAATCAGCCGATCCCGCCACAGACGGCGCTGGGCAACGGCAAGAGCATCTCGTTGACCTTCTCGACCGCCGGCATCCAGTACATACGCCTGCTGGTCACGAACGTGCTGGGCCAATCGGCCACGGTTGAGCACAACGTCACTGTCGCCCCCGAACCGCCTCCGCCACCACCGCCGACGGCGCCGAGCAACACCACGGCGCCGAAGATCAACGGTACCGCGGAAGCTGGCCAAACGCTGAGCGCGACCACCGGCAGCTGGGCAGGGAGCACGCCGATCAGCTACAGCTACCAGTGGCAGCAGGACGGCACCACGAACATCGCGGGTGCGACGAGCTCGAGCTATGAACCGGTGGCAAGCGACGTCGGTCACACGCTGGACGTGGTCGTGACCGCCGGCAACAGCACTGGCAAAGCTTCGGCCACAAGCGCCCAGACCGCGGCTGTCGCCAAAGAAGCAAGCATCGGTGGCCAGCAGACCAACTGCATCAAAGTCCCCTCAGCCTGTGGATATCCAGATGCCACCAACACCGGCGTGCCGACCGGCACCGCGCTAAAAAGCGAATCGCAGAACATCACGGTCAACAAAGCCGGAACCACGATCAAGGACATCGCCCTCAACGGCGCAATCAGCGTCGAAGCCAACAACACCACGATCGAAGACTCCGAAATCACAGTCGAAGGAACCCAGACGTGCGGCAAATCCTGCGGTGGGCGCGGAATCTGGATCAAGCCGGGCGTCACCGGCACGGTGATCAAGAACGTCACCTGCCACGGTGCAGCCGCCACCGGCGTAAACGTCACGCAGTACTGCATCATGAGCAACGACTCCGACACCACGATCGAACACCTGCACGCCTACTACTGCACCGAGTGCATGGCCGGAGCGATGGACCTCTCGGAATCGTTCATCGACGAGACGGGCGCCACGATCCCCGAAGAACACTACGAGGACATCTACTACGGCGGCGGCGCCGGCCCGCTGATCGTCAACCACAACACGATGCTCAACCCCGAGGGCCAGACGGCAGTCGTGTTCGCCAGCGTCGACTTCGGCGATCAGACGACGCTCACCATCACAAACAACCTGATGGCGGGTGGCGGCTACACGATCTACGGCGGCGGCAGCGGCAGCGGCGGCAAAGTCGTCGGCCCTGTCACCATCACCGGCAATCGCTTCAGCCGCAAGTACTACCCAGAAAGCGGCTCATACGGGGTCGCCTCCTACCTTGAAAACTCGGTCACCAGCTGGTCGGGCAACGTTTGGGACGAAACGCTCAAGACCATCCCGATGCCCTGAGGTTAGCGCGCTCGTCGCGCTGAGGGGTTGGTCTAAGGCGAAGGTCCGCGCGCTCCGGCGCGCGCCGGGGTGGTCGTGCCTCGACACGCGCAGTGCGTCTATCGAGACAGGTGCTTGCCCAGCCTGAGCGCATCCAGCATCCGCGTGCGCAGCTCGGCGTGCACAAAACGCCGAAACTCAGCATCTTCCACGCGCGGAACGCGCCGCGCGGCCGAGCGCAAGTAGCCGTAGAGAAAGGCGATGCCAGAGAGCCCACGCGGGCGCGAGAGCGCCAACTTGAAAGCTCGCAAGGTCACCCACGGAAGCGTGAAGTGCACGATGTAGGCGCACTCGCCATGGCGCGCCCGCCCTCTGAGCGTGCCGTCGGCGCTGCCCCAGGGACGGTGGTGGTGGGCGATCAAGTCAGGGTATGCGCGAGTTCGGTAGCCGCGCAGGCGTGCATAGGTCTCGTCGATCGTGTCCCAACCAAGTCGTTCTTGCATGCCCCCAACCGCTTGCAGGCAGCTGCGCGAATAGCACTTCAGCGTGCCAGGCACATGATGCTCGGAGGGAATGCCGACCACCTTCCAACCGGGCCCTTCCGGGTCGGGATCGGGGTCGGCGTACACGCCTCCGGCAAGGCCCAGTTTCGGGTCGCGCTCGAACTCGCCCAGCACTCGCTCGAAGTAGTCGGCCGGCAGCTCGGTATCGCCATCGAGCTTGGCTATGTGCGTGAAGTCCTCCCAGGCGACGCTGTTCAGGCCAAGGTTGAACGCCCGCGCCTCGGCGGCAGTGGCGAGACGGTCGGGTACGACTCCGATCTTGGGCAGCTTGGAGGTATCGAGCACGCGCAGGAAATCGATGCGCGAGATCAGCTCCTCGAGGATCTGCGGCGTGCGGTCGGTGGAGCCGTCGTCCACGACAATCCACAGATCGGGAGGACGCGTCTGAGCCGCGACCGCGTTTGCGATCAGCTCCAGATATGCCTCCTCGTTGCGCACAGGGGAGATCAACAGCAGCCGTTGACTTGCCTGCTCAGAGGGTGCCGGCGAGCCGGCACCGACTACAGGTGTATCGAGCGTCTCGGGCATCGTCAAAAGCAACGCTTCAGCAGATCACACGCTTGCGGGCGATTCCGTATGGCCGGCGGTACGGACCGCGTCGCGGATCACGCGCTCGATCGTCGCCCCAGCGTCCTGCCAAGACGCCCCGGCGACGCTCGCGGCTGCCGTCTGTGCGGCCGCGGCACGCTCCTCGGCGGACCGTTCAACCAGGGCTGAGAGCGCATTGGCCAGGTCAAAGGGCGTCGCCGGCGCATAAACAACCTCAGGGTTGTCGAGCACCATCCGGTTGTGCTCGGCGTCGTTGACCACGGGAATGCACCCTGCCGCAAGCATCTCGTGGGGAGCGAGCGAGACGTTGGTCGCAGACAGAACGAGCCCAGCGACGCAGCGGTTGTAGAGAGCATTCAGCTCATCCGGAGCAAGCAGCCCGTGGTTGGTCGCGGCAAAGGGCAGCCCGCGGGCGGGCTCGCCATATAGGTGGATGTCGACCTCGGGATGGCGCTCGGCGAACAGGTCCAGAGCAGCGGAGGCGAGCTCGAACGCACGGCGGGGAGTGGAGGGCCGCGAATACAGGCAAACCCCGGTGCGCTGAGCGTGCGAGTCCAGTCGATAGCGCTCCAAGTCGCAGCCGAAGTCAAACCAGTCCGTGCTCATCCCGTACTCGCGCTCGAGCATCCCGGCCAGCCAGCGCCCGGCGGTCAGCCCATGGAAGCCGAAGCGGTAGGTGGCCTCGGCAAGCAGGGCATTGCTTCCGGCCGCGTAGAACAGCGGCTCATAATCCTGCACCAGATACATACGCGCCCCCTTTGCAGGCGAGGTCAGTACCGGATAGGCGGTTTCCCAGGAAGTGGCAAAGATCGCGTGCGAATCGGCGATGCCGTCGGCTGCGTCGCGAATCTCGGCTTTCAGCGAAGGCCACCAAGCGTGCATTGTGCGCTGATGCTGCTCGATCGACCAGCCATGACGATCCTGCAGGTAGATCGTGCAGCGGTGTCCAGCGCGCTCGAGCGCGCAGGCGAGTCGACTGATCGTGGTGAAGCCACCGGCTCCAGCGCTCTGAGGCACGCAAACCCAAGCCACCTCCAGCGGCTCTCCGTCTCTTAGCGGTAGCGGCTCGGGCAGAGTCCCGCCGGCGCCGGCGATCTCCGCGGCGCGCACAAGATCCTCGCGGACGACCGGCAACGGCACGCTGCCGGCAGGAGAGATCCAATCAGCGGCGCGAGCACGTAGCCGCGTCGCGATACCCGCATACCCTTCTGCCCGAAGCAGCCGACGTGTCTGCAGCATGCGCTCGCGCGCCGTGGGACGGCTCATGCGTATAAAACGCCCGCTGCCGGACTGAACTTGTATAGACGCGGCCGCTCGGATGAGCTGACACGCCGGGTCGGGACTTGCCGACACGCACTCTCAGGTGAGCTGAGGCGCCAGTTTGGGATCACCACTCCCCGCCCGGGACACGAGCTGCACAGAAGCCCCGGTCCCTGACGGCTACAGCAACGGCTGTAGGCGGTCGCGTCCCTCGACCAGCAGCCGTCTGGCCAGCGGCCAAGCTTTGCGCCGCGGCGCGGCGACCTGCAGGGGATCGAGCGGGCGATCGGCCACCAGCTCCAGATCGAGCTTGCCGGCAGCGCCAACGGACAACGGCCCGGTCAGGCCTGTCCCCCCTTTGAAGATCATTTGCCCTCCGCCGCCGCTGTAGCGAACTTCGTGCCAGCCGGCACCGCCAAGCGGCTCCTGGGCGAGCACACGCAATGTGTTGACGCCTTCTGTGATATCGATCGAGACCCGGCGACCGTACATCTGCACGAGCAGCGTGTTGCCAAGCCCGCGCGTGGCGTAGGCCTCGCCGGCCACCCCATCCAGAGACCCCCAGCGCACCTCGCCCAGGTCGTTTATATCGGCAGCGGCCTGCTCCAACAGGTCGAGCCCATCGGCGAAGTCGCCGTGGTGGCCGTGGAGGATCAGCGGCTGACCGAGCAGCGCACGGAAGACAAGATCCTCGCGCGGTGCGCTGAGCGCTTGGCGCGGCGCCACGGGAATCCCGCCGGCGACCAGCTCGGCGGGATGCCAGCCGGCCAGTGGCGTTGGCGCCGGCAGCCCGTCGCGCCAGGGATAGGGTCGACTGATGCAGGCGGCCTCGAAGCCAAGCCTGAACATCGCGCGTAGCGCCGCCTCCGAGCAGACGCCGTGCGGCGGCGCCATCACGCGAGCGACGCTCAGCCCTGAGCGATGCTCGAGCGTCGCGATTCGTCGCAGCGCCTGTGCCATCGCCGCCTCCGCCCGGCGGTCGCTGCTCAGCCCGGCGAGCTCGCGCGCAACGTGGTCGTTGCCGTGGATCAACAGTGAGAGCGCCCCGGGATTCTCGCGTATACACGCCACGGCGCGAGCGTCCACCCGCCAGCCGTCGAGCGGCACGGTCGCGAAGGCCAAGTGATAGCCGTGGCGCAAAGCGTGAGAGGCAAGCTCGCGATACTTCAAGAAGCCGTAGGAGGGCCAGTGCAGGTTGGGATCGTCGATCACGAACGCGGCCCGTGGCGCGGGCAGCTTCCAACCTTCCTCAGCGAGCAGTTGTCGGAGGAAGTGCAGCAACGGCAGCAGCCCCATGAAGGAGCCAGGGCAAAGATGGTCGCGCAAGGTCTGTCCTTCGCCCATATCGGCGAGCGAATAGAGGCTGCACTGCAGCCGGCTGTCGCTCGACTGCCACCAGACCGCCCGTTCCTCGACACGAGCAAGTACGTCCTGGTCGCTTTGCGGAGTAAGCGTCAGCTCGCCGACGCGGGTGTGCTCGGCGATCTTGCGTTTGCGCAAGGGCATCGCCAAGCGCCTGTCATCAGTCAGTGCCACAGTGGATGAGGGGGTGGGTCGCTCAGCCGTCGCCAAAACTAGTCGCGGCAGATGCTCGGGCGCCTCGCCCAAGCGCGCGCCCTCCAGCACGAGCACCCCGTCGACCGTGCGAGGATCGCCGCTTCCCTCGAACTCGAAGTGCACCGGATAGACGCGCTCCAGCCAGTCCAGTAGCGCCGGACGCGCAGCCCCGTGTGCAGCGATCACGCTCACCCGCTTGCGCGGCTGTTCGAACTCGAGCGCCGCGTCGCTATGAAAGCCGGTCAAGCGGCTCCTCGTTCATCTCTCATGGTCGGTCAGCAATCATTCGCGTCAAGCAACGGTAGGCGCTCAGTATCTCAGCGCGTCGTGATCCTGCTGGAGAACTTCACATATCCGCAGGACACGCGCGTGCGCAACGAGGCCGAGTCGCTGGCCGGTGCCGGCCACCAGGTCACCGTGCTGGCCCCGCGTGGCCCAGGTCAAAGCGCCCGTGAGCGGATCGAGGGCGTCGAGGTGCGGCGTTATCGCATCGTGTGGGCCGAGGGCTCGCCGTGGTCTTATCTATTGGAGTACGGAATCGCCCACGCCCAGCTGCTGGCACGCTCGCTGGTAGCGCTTGCGCGTGGGGCGGACGTCCTGCACTTCAACGGACCTCCGGACACGCTGGCCATTGCCGGCCTGCTCGCACGGCTGGCGGGCCGCAAGGTCGTCTACGACATGCACGACTCCGCACCGGAGCTGTTCGACGCCAAGTTTGGCTCCTCAACTTTGGTGCGGGCGCTGCGTCTGGCGCAAAAGGCGGCGATCCGCTGCGCCGATCAGGTGATCGCCACCAACGAGACCCAGCGTCAGCTAGCGATAGCGCGCGGGCCACGGTCCCCGGAGGATGTAACGGTCGTACGCAACGGCCCCCGCGTCAGCGAGTTCCCCGATCCGCCACAGGGACTTGCGGGCTCGCTGACGGCACCGAAGCTCGTCTACGTCGGCACGCTGGACGTGCAGGACGGGGTGCTCGAGCTGCCCGAGATCCTGAGTGCGGCTGGGCTGCAGGCAGCACACCTGACGATCGTCGGCAAAGGCACCGCTTTGGAGGAGCTGCAGACGCGCTTTCGTCGGGCTGGAGTCGAGGACCGCGTCACCTTCACAGGTCACGTGCCCCACGAGCAGGTGGCCGCGCTGATCGCCGAGGCCGACATCGGCATCGACCCAGCCCCGGGCACCGAGCTGAACCACGGCTCGACGATGATCAAGGTGGCCGAGTACATGGGCTGCGGACGGCCGGTGGTGGCCTATGACCTGCGCGAGACGCGCCGCACCGCGGGCGATGCGGCGCTATATGCCCCTTGCGGCGAGCCAAAGACATTCGTAGATCTGATCGGCGAGCTCGCAAGTGACGGCGAGCGCAGGCTGCGCCTCGGGCGCATCGCACGCGAGCGAGCAATGGAGCTGACGTGGGACCGCTCAGAGCTCGCTCTGCGCGAGGTCTATCAGCGCCTCGCTCGCTCAGACTGAGCGCGAAAGGGCGCTTGTAGTGCGGGCTTTGCGCGAAAGGTCGTCTGTTCGTGCGGGTTTGCGCAGGGGATGCCGTTGGTGTGCGTCCTGCACGAAGGGGAAACCCCAATCCTGAGATACAACCTCCAGGTTGTAATCGGGATCCGAGTCACCGGGCATAACAAATTGTTCGTATCTAGGTTTTGCGCGCGAACGGAGGCTCGCTCGTGCCCAGCACGACCCCGAGCGCACGTCGCTCGACGACGGCCCGCGGGGCCCAGCGCGGTCGCAGCTTGCCGGCGGCGGCGGCAAAGCTCGCACGCAGCCCATGGCGCAAGGCAAGCGCAGCCTTGATAGCGGTAGCGTGGACTCGCCCATAGTGCTTGCGAGCGAACAAAATCTTCGCGTAGCTGAGCTGGGCCGAGAGGTCGGCCCCAGGAGCGTGCCCAGTGTGATGGGTGATGCTCATCGTCGGTAGGTGGGTCACCTTCCAACCGGCCTGGTGGAAGCGATAGCACCAGTCGGTCTCCTCGGAGTACAGAAAGAAGCGCTCGTCGAGCCCGCCAACTTGGGCGCTTGCCTCCGCGCGAGCGATCAGGAAGGCGCCGACCAGCCAATCCGCCGAGGATTCCTGGCGATAGCGCGCGGCGTTGGACTGCTCCTCGCGCCAACCGTGCAGCGGCGTCCAGCATGCCGCACCAAGTGCCTCGCCGAGCGACAGCCAGGCCGAGGGAAAGCGTCGGATCGAATATTGCAGCGACCCGTCGGGGGCGTTCTGCACGACGCTCGCGACGCCGATCTCCGGCTGTGCGTCGAGCGTGGCCACGAGCTCGTCGTAGCTGCCGGCGATGGTCTCCACGTCGGGATTGAGCAGCAACACGTAGCGTCCGTGTGCGCGCGCGAGGCCAAGGTTGTTGGCCGCGGCAAAGCCGATATTGGGCTCACGCTGCACGTGTATGTCTGGGTAGACGTCTTCGATCGCCTGGGGAGTGCCGTCGCTGGAGCCGCTGTCGATCAGTATCCACTCGACCGTAAGCTCTCCAATCGCGGCCAAGGCGGAGCGCAGTGTCATCAGCACCAGTTCGGGCCGGTTGTGCGTCACCACGATCACGCTGAGGTCGGGACGATCGGGGGCATCGCTCGGGCTCATTCACCAAAAGCAACGGACCCGCCCGACGTTTCTCGCGCCGGGCAATCTGTCGGGCCTGCATGGGAGCAGGGAAGCGCGAGCTTCGCTCCACCCCAGCGCCCGCCCAGACGAGGAAGTTCTCGTGCCGCAAAAAACAGCGGGGTGTGATCGTTGCTTGCAGTGAGGACCACAAGCGACCGGTCTAGTGATGCGGCTTTATACGGTCGCCGAGGCCGTCAAAGGAGGCACATTGCCATGGTCCTCTGAATTGCCCACGGTGGGCTGTAGAGGTACGTAACCAAGCAGGAAGGACAGGCCAGATGGAGTTTGCGCTGATATTGCGAGAGCTGTCCCGACGCCGAGCGGCGCTCGGTATCGGCGTTGTCATAGCCTTGATCGCCGCGATTCTCAGCGTCTACCGTCTGACGTCCACGGGACTCGCGGCACGCTCGCTGCAATATTCGAGCGCCAGCACCCAGGTATTCGTGGACACCCCCTCCTCGGTCCTTGGCGATCTGCAGCCATCCTTCGAACCGTTGCAAGCACGCGCGACGGTATATGCGAACTTCATGGCAAGCCCGACATTCCTCGCCTTGGTCGGCGAAAAGTCCGGTATCCCCGGCGGCGAGATCTACGCTGCCGGCCCGGTCGATCCGTCCGTACCGCGCGTGGTCGAGGAGCCGACGGCCGTGCAGCGCAACGTGGAGATAACGGGAGAATCGACTCCTTACCGATTGAACTTCAACGACGATCCCAACCTTCCGACGATCGGCATCTATGCGCAAGCCCCCAACACCCGCCAGGCGGTCGCGCTTGCCAATGCGTCGGCCGCGGCTCTCGCGCAATACGTGGCGGTGCTCGCGAAAACCGGCAATACGCCGCCCGCACAGCGTGTCGTGATCCGTCAGCTGGGTAGTGCCAGCGGCGGCGTGGTCGACGGCGGTATCAGCAAGTCGATTGCGTTCCTGACGTTTGTCGTCGTCTTCTTCCTGTGGTGTGTTCTGGTGCTCATCGGCGGGCGCTTTGCGGAGAGCTGGCGCGCAACGGCCAACATTTATGACGCTAAGCGCGCGTCTGACAAAGATGAGAGCTCGAGCCCGAGCACAAATGGCGCGGCTCACGGCGACGAGCAGGCTGCAGAGGCAACGCTGGCTGCGCTGCGCTCGCCCTCACAACACAGACAGTGAGTAGGGAGGCCTTGGGCCGATGAGTGGCGAGGATGACCAGCGCGACGCTTTCCCGCATACACGCCGTCCGCTGCCGTGGGTGCTGGCAGCTTTCCTGGCGATGCTGTTCATCGTCCCGGTGGACTCCACCGAACTGAAGCTCAGCCTCCCAGTCGGATCGGACATCGACCGCTTCGCGATCGTGGGCATGGTCCTGGCCTGGATCATCTTCGGTGGTGACCAGCGGGCCTTCCTGCGTACGCGGCGCTCAAAGCTGTATGTCGGCGCGGTGTGCGTCTTCCTGGGGTTGGCTGTCGCCAGCGTGCTGCTCGGCGTCGGTCGGATCCTCAACGTCGGCGAGCTCAGCCTGGCCGAGAAGCGCTTTGGCCTGCTCGGCTCGTTCCTGGTCCTGTCGTGGTTCACGCTCACCGCATTGCGCTTCGAGGATTTGCGTGGTTTCTCGAGTTATCTGATCGGGCTGGCCACGTTCATGGCGGTGGGAATGTTGGTCGAGCGCCACACGGGCTACAACATCTTCTACAACTGGAGCGCCAAGGTCCTCGACCCGATCGCCAAAGTCGCTCCATCTCCGACCGACATCCACCCGGCGTATGGCACCGACGGTCGTGTAACTGTCGTCGGGCCGACGATCCATGGGCTTGCAGCGACGACAATGCTCGTGTTGGTGATGCCGTTCGCGCTTGTGCGAATGTTCGATGCGACTTCGCGCAAGTCGTGGTGGCTGAACGGGATCGCATTCACGCTGATGCTGGCCGCGGCGGCCGCCACCGATCGCAAGACAGCTTTGTTGGTGCCGGTCGCGCTGGTGCTCTACATCGCCTGCTACCGCCCGCGCCAGGTACTGAAGCTCGCGCCGATTGGTCTCGTCGTGCTCGTCGGTCTGGTGCACTTCGCATCCCCAGGCGCGCTGGGCACGATCTTCACGCCGACGGCAGGCTTCCAAAGCAGCTCCACAGAACATCGCCTAGGAGACTTCACCGACGTCGCGCCAGACGTATATGCACATCCGCTGTTCGGACGTGGCTTCGGCACGCTGGACTCCGACCTCGAGACCCAGTTCCGCATCAACGACGACGAGTACATCGACGAGATATGGGAGGTCGGCATCTTCGGCCTGCTCGCCTATGTCTTCATGATCCTGGCGCCTGTGTTTACGGCGCGCAGGTCGATTCGTGGTCGAGATCCGAATGTAGCGTCGCTTGCGCTGGCCACCTCGGCAGGCTGTATTGCCTACCTGGTCGTGAGCGCACTGTTCGACGCTTTCTCGTTCCCACAGGCTCCGTACATGTTCTTCTTCGTGGCCGCGCTGACGGTCATAGCCTCGGCGGGTCCGGAGGGCAATGTGCAACCGTTGCGCGAGCGCGTGCGGGGAATCGTCATACGCCCCGGCAAGGGCCCCAAGCTCGGCATTCGGCGCATTCCGCTTGTGAGCGGCTGGCTGTTGGTCCGCGAACCCGATCTGGTCTCCCCCTCCGAGGAGGCCTACGCCCAGAGCGGGTCCGCCGACCGAGCCGGCTGACGCGGCACGAGCTCAGAGCTTGTCGACGGCGCGGTGTAGGTCACGCCGGTCGATGACTCGTGCCACCAGATAGCGAGCGTCGGCTACGTCGGTGAGTTCGCGGTAGAGCACGCGATGCTCACCGACGCGCAAACGACGCCAAGGGGCATGTCCGGACACTGGCTTGATGTCGAGATTCGCTGCGTCTGTCCCCAAAGCTTCAAATGTCCGCTGCACCCGCCTGCGGGTCTTGTGGTCCAGGTGCTTCAGGTCTCGGATAGCGCGCGGAGCGAGCTCGATGTTGCTGAGCGGGTCCGCCATCTATGACGGCCAGGCTTCCTGTAGGTAGGCGCTATCGTTCAGTGTCCTGCGCGTCCAGTTCGGCGAACACGTCAGCAGCTGGGCGTGCTTCGCCATTCGCATGAGCCTGATCGGCGGCAGCCATGTCCTCGGCGAAACCTGGGACCTTCGAGAGCAGGTAATCCTCAAGATCCTGCGCGTCGATCGGCACCAGTGCAGCAATGGGCTCACCGTGTCGTGTGACGAGAGCGGTGTGCTTGGAATCGGCAACGTCAGCGACGACGCCACTTGTGTTGCGCTGTAGATCACGGATGCTGATAGTGCTCATCGGATATCCTCGACATTCCGGGAAGGATGTCCGACAAGTATACGTACATTAGGTGCGGACAACAAGTCCCCTGAGGGCTTACCCCAAACGCCCGAGTGCCTTGGTGGCAAACGAGGCGGCGATCGGGCAGGGCGCCACGACGCTGAGGAAGCGCCCGGCGCTCAATGGAACGATCAACGTCGGTGTACCAGCCACGCCACAGTAGGCGCTGTGGCCGGCGATGCTCAGCGTGATCCGGTCATGCAGCTGTGATTGCGGCTTGACCGTCGAGAAGTGCAGGGCTTGCACCGCAAGCGTGACCGGAGCCTTGGCGCCTTGGATGCTATAGACACAGGTCGGTCCTTGGGGCGCGTCCACCGGTTCGCCGACAGGCTTGCCGACGATCGTCTGGGCTTCGTCGCGCGTGACAAGCGTGCAGGGATCAAGCGTCTTTGCCCCAGAGGCGTTGACCTCGTCGTCGACGCTGCCCGAAGGTTGGCGTGCCTTGAAGGGACTGCTCTGGCTGGGGATGATCTTGCCGGCACCAAGCGCCCTCGGCGCAGGATGGACGTCGCGCGCCGTCTGCACGGGCACGTGCCCGTTATCCGCCGAAGCGGAGCCGGTCGTGTCCGAGGAGCTGTTGCTCGAAGAGCCGCCACAGGCGCTCAACAGCAGCGCAGCCGCCGTGGCAAACAACGCGCCCGTTCCCGCCCGGGCAAGGCGGCTGTCAGGGGCAGAGCGGCTGCCAGGGGCAGGGCTGCTGTCAGGGGCGGGGCGGCTGTCGGGGGCGGGGCGGCTGCCACGAGCCCCAAGGCGCGCAGCTTCGGCATGAAGCTGAATCCGGTAGCCCTGCGTATCCGCACACTCTCCGGGACGCTCAGCGCCTGGGCTCATATTCACGAGCCCGGCGCGAACAGCACATCGACCGAGTAGCTGGTGGCGTTGTAGCTACTGGTGGGGAACGTGGGACTCGCGCTGTATTCGTAGACACCGTTCGGGCTGGTGCCGTTGGCGAGCGCCTGCAGTGGCGGGTTACTCAGCCCGGCCGCGCTGAACGCGGCCGGTGTCGCCGGGTAATGCCCGTTCGGGGCGAAGTAGCCCGCCACGTAGGTGGTCCCGGCGGTGATCGGCACCGGCGTGGAGAAGGTGACTTGCTGCCAGCCGGAGGCTGTTTCGTTGGTGAAGGTGGCTGACGCGAGCAATGTGCCGTTTTCGCTCCACAGGCTGCCGACATGCGTCCCTGTGTTGGTGGCGGCCTTGTAGAAGCGGATGCCCGTCACCGAGCCGTTTACTTCCGAGCTGAACTTGACGCCGAGCTCGATCGAGTGCCCGTCGCCCGCGTCGGCGATTTCCGGTGTGGCGAAGTCGAAGATTGTGTTACGCGGAATCGTCACGCTCGAGGCTTCCGACTGCGGCCCGGTGCCGAGCGCGTTGACGGCAGCGACCTTGAAGGTGTAGTTCGTGCCGTTCGTCAGGCCTGTGATGACGGCGCTCTGGGCCGAGGCTCCTACGCTCACCGGGGTCTGCGCGCTCGCGCCGATGTAGGGCGTGATCGTATACCCGGTGATTGGGCTGCCGTCGCTGTTAGGTGCGGTCCAGCCCACCAGCGCCTGTCCTGTGGCGGGGCTCGCCGTCACGCTTTCGGGTGCTTCGGGCGCGCTCGCGGCCGACGGCGCATACAGCACGTCGACGTAATAGTTGGTCGCGTTGAAGCTGCTGCTGGGGAATGTGGACGTGGTGCTGTAGCTGTACACCCCGTTAACGCTCGTTTCGTTGGCGAGTGCCTGCAGCGGCGGGTTGCTGACGCCAATCGGCGAGAACGCGGCTGAGGTTGCCGAGTAGTGCCCGTTTGGAGCGAGATAGCCGGCGACGTAGGTGGTGCCGGCCTTGATGGTGACCGGGCTTGCGAACGTCACCTGCTGCCAGCCGGAGGCGCTTTCGTTCGTGAAGGTGGCGGAAGCGAGCAGTGTTCCGGTCGAGCTCCAGAGGCTGCCGATGTGCGTGCCGGTGTTGGCGGTGGCCTTGTAGAAGCGGACGCCGGTGACCACCCCTTTTTCCTGGGCGGTGAACTTGACACCCACCTCGACCGAGCTCGGGTCGCCGGAATCGACGATCGCCGGCGCCCCGAGTTCGAAGATCGTGTCCTCGGGGGTGGCCGCCGCGGACGCCGCCGAGGCCGCGCTGGTGCCGACCGAGTTGGTGGCGCTCACCTTGAAGGTGTAGGCGGTTCCGTTCGTCAACCCGGTCACCGTGGCCGAGTTGGCGGGCGCCGTCACGCTGACTGGCGTTTGCGCGGTCGAGCCGATGTACGGCGTCGCGGTGTATTTGGTGATCGGCCCGCCACCTTCTTCGGCGGGCGTGGTCCAGCTCACCGAGGCCTGTCCCGAGGCGACAGCGGCAGACACGCCGGTGGGCGAGGTGGGCGGACCGGAAGGCGGCGTGGGCGCAAAGGTCACGTCGATGTAGTAGTTGGTCGAATTGAAACTATTGGAAGGGAAGGCG
Source organism: Solirubrobacteraceae bacterium (assembly GCA_049287685.1). GTDB lineage: Bacteria > Actinomycetota > Thermoleophilia > Solirubrobacterales > Solirubrobacteraceae > Palsa-744. The sequence continues at coordinate 62,211 of JBAQGH010000031.1, forward strand.
CTAGCCGATCCGTACATGTAGACGCCGTCGGCGCTGGTCGAGTTGGCGAGTGCCTTCAGCGGCGGATTGCTTGTGCCTACGGAGGCGAACGCGGCGGGAGTCGCCGAGTAGTGCCCGTTGGGAGCGAAATAGCCCGCCACATAGGTCGTGCCGGCGGTGATGCTCACGGCTTTAGAGAAGCTGACCTGTTGCCAGCCGGAGGCTGTTTCGTTTGTGAAGGTGGCGGATGCGAGCAGTGTGCCGGTTGAGCTCCAGAGGCTGCCGATGTGCGTGCCGGTGTTAGCGGCGGCCTTGTAGAAACGGACACCCGTTATCGATCCGCCCTTTTCGGCCGTGAACTTGACCCCGAGCTCGACCGAGTTGCCGTCGCCCGAGTCGATCATGCTCGGTGTCGCAAAGTCGAAGATCGTGTCTTGAGGCGTAACCGCGCTTGAGGCCTGTGAGGATTCGCTAGCGCCCACGGCGTTGCTTGCCGTGACCTTGAACGTGTAGGTGGTCCCGTTGGAGAGCCCGGTGATTTTGGTCGAGGTGGTGGACGCGCTGACGTTGGTCGATGGCTGCGCGGCTGAGCCGATGTAGGGCGTCACCGTGTAGCCGGTCAGCGGCGTACCGCCTTCTTCGGTTGGAGCGGTCCAACTCACAAGCGCCTGTGCGGTCGCCGGGCTTGCCGAGACGTTGGACGGCGCTTCGGGTGTGACAAAGGTTTGTGGCGTCACCTGGTTCGAGGCCGCTGACACCGGCCCGGACCCGTTGGGATTCGACGCCTGCACCTTGAAGGTGTATGTCGTGCCAGGTGTGAGACCGGAGATTTTCGTGCTCAGCGTCGATCCGCTCACCGCGGTGGGCGTCTGCGCGGTGCTGCCGATGTAGGGCGTCACCGTGTAGGTGGTGACCACGCCGCCGCTCGTTGGCGCAACCCAAGATACGCGGGCCGAGCCCGCCCCAGCGGTCGCGCTGACGCCGGTGACCTGGCCGGGAGGAGCGGCCGGTGAGAAGACCGGGTCCACCCAGTAGTTGGTGCCGTTGTAGGTGCTTGTCGGGAAGCTCGAAGTCGTCGTATAGGAGTAGAGCCCGTTACTGGTAGTGGCGCTGGCCGGTACGGCGTGCAGCGGCGGGCTGTTGAGCGTTTTCGGCCCTGTTGGCGAGGGCGAGTAGAAGTAGTAGGAGTCGGCGGAGTAGTGACCCTTTGGGGCGAGGTAGCCGACCACGTATGTGGTGTTCGGTGAGATCTGGACCGGCGTGGAGAAGTTGACCTGCTGCCAGCCCGAGGCTGTTTCAGTGGTGAAGGTGGCGGATGCCAGCAACGTGCCGTTTTCGCTCCACAGGCTGCCGATGTGCGTGCCGGTGTTGGCTGCTGCCTTGTAGAAGCGCACGCCGGTGACGCTGCCGAACACTTCAGATGTGAACTTGAGCCCCACCTCGACTGAGGACGCATCGCCGGAGTCCGGTGTGCCCGGCGTGACAGCTGAGCCCCAAATCGAGCATGGGCAGGACACACTGACGGTGATGCCCGCCGACGGTTTCTCGAGGTTGGCGCTGTCATCGACCGCGCGCGAGCGGATCGTGGTTGTGGGATTGCCGTGCGCGGCCCACGCGTAGGACCATTTGACCGTCTGTTCTGCGGGTGTGGTGAGCGTCGCCGGATGCCAGGTGGCGCCGCCGTCGGTCGAGACTTCGACGCCCGCGACTACGCCGCCGCCGGTATCGGTCGCGCTGCCTGTGATCGTCACGGCGCTGCCGTCCTGGAGCGTCGCGCCCTGCGTTGGCGAGGTGATCGTGGAGGTCGGGGGCGTGGTGTCGGTCGACTTGGTTGCAGGCACGAGGCCAGTGGTCAGCGACCCGGGCTGGACACCCATTTCGGCGAATAGGTTGACGGTCGCCTGCTCCAGGTTGGGGTCGGGTGGCGTTTTGCCAGGCTCGGTGGTCGGTGCTTCCCAAGCATTGAAATCGGCAAGCCCCCACGACCATTGCACTGTGCCGGCACCGAACACGAGCGCGCCGCTGGGAGCCTTATAGAGCGTCAGATGATGGGTGGCGGTCGTGCCTTCGGAGAGTCTGCTGCCGTAGTCGTTGAACGTCTGCAGCCCGCTTACGGTCGTAGAGGAGAGGTCGAGCTCGCCCGCCGGGCGGAAGCCGTTATCGACATCCTCGTCCCACTCATAGCCGAGCGTGCCGGCGCCAGGCGCGAGCGTCAGCGACTGTCCGGATTTCAGCGTTGAGGCAGCCGTGTTCTTCCACAGCCTGTCCTTGGCGTACTGGGAAGGCACCGTGATATCGGACGTGCCCGCATTGACCAGGAAGAACTGGCCTGTCAGAGCATTCTCGGGCTTGCCCCCGTTGGCGGGTGGACTGAAGCGCGGGTCTCGCCAACTACCTGTCCAGGTCGGCGGGTCCTGCGGGTCCACGGGCGCGTTGAAGTGCGTCTCCTTGTAGGAGGTGAGCGTGCGATAGGGCGTGTTGGTGCCTTCTGTGCTCGGCCCCCAGCGCGTCTTCCAGAACATCTCGTTGCCGCTGAAGAAGGCAAGGTTGACCCCTGCCGACAGCGCGGATTCGACGTTTGCCCGCTGGCCTTCAGACCAGTACTCGTCATGGCCGCTAGAGATGAACAGCTTGTGGTTCTTCAGCAACGCGCCGTTCTGGTCGACGTTGGCCTCGCTGGTATAGCTGACGTTGTAGCCGTTCTTCTCCATCCAGTAGATCATCTGGAACTCGGCGTACCAAAGGTAGGAGGCGCCGCCGTCCACCGCGAAGGATCCCTCCCACGGCCGGTTGTAGGAGACCGCGTAGGCGGCCTTATAGGCTTCCGGTTCGCCGGGCGGACAAGCGACCGTACATGTGTAGAGGCTGTTGCCGCCGTAGTCGTTGTAGGCCTCCCAGGTGGCGTCGGATGTTTGCAACAGGACTTCAGAGTGGCTGGAGTCATTGCGCACGACAAACGGGATCTGGCTTTCGCCGCTGCCGTCTTCGCGAACGAGGTGCGCGATATAGACGCCCGAGACGGCGTTGCTCGGAACCGTCCAAGATGCTGAGACGCCCCAGTTGCCACAGTCGATCAGGCCGGTGGCGGAGCTCGTAAGGCAAGCGGGCTGTTTCTGGGGAAGCGTCACGGTCGGTTTGATACCGGACTGCACCATGCGCGCCCCATCGCCGCCGTAGTAGCCGAGGCGCAGGATGTCGATGCGGTACTTGGTCGAGGGCGTGCTGATCTTGAAGGACTCTGTTTCGCCGACGTTCACGCTCATCGAGGTGCCATAGCCCTGGATCGTGCTGGAGCCGATGCCTTCGACCTCCCAATCGCTCGGAGGGTCTCCGGGCAGGGCGTTCTCGCAGACGATCGGGTTGGGCGCCGAGGCGCATTCGTCGGTTACAGCCAGCGCCGGGGAGCTCGTGGCGAGCATCCCAAGGCAAGCGATCAAGGTGGCGGTGGCAGCCAGCAGCAGCCCCGTCAGAGATAGTCGGCCTGTCTTCATGATGCTCCTCTTCCGCTCAGGACTGCTGGCACAGTACGCAACAAAATCGAAATATTCAGCCACAAAGAACGCCGCCGCGCGTAGTCGACGTCCAGGCGCACCATCTCCTCAAGCGTCACCGTGGAGCGGCCGTTGACCTGCCACAGGCCGGTGACGCCGGGCTTGACGGCAAAACGCGCAAACCAGTGCGGGGGATAGTGCTCGACCTCATAAGGGATCGCCGGCCGGGGCCCAACCAACGACATCTCGCCGCGCAGCACGTTCCACAGCTGAGGCAGCTCGTCGAGGCTCGAGCGCCGTAGCGCCCTGCCGAAGCGTGTCACACGCGCATCGCCGGTCATCTTGAATTGCGGCCCAGGCGCGGTGTGCTCGCGATGCTCGCCGGCGATCAGCCCGAGCACGTAGTCGCGATGGCGATCGTGCGGGACGCCGTCGTGCATCGTGCGAAACTTGTTGACCGTGAACGGCACCGTGTCGCGGCCGACGCGACGCTGGCGAAAGATCGGCGAGCCGGGTGAGTCCAGGCGCACGAGAATCGCGATCAAAGCGAGCAGGGGAGAGAGCAGGATCAGCAGGATCGCCGAGCCGGCGATGTCCAGCGCTCGGCAGCTGAAGTCCAGTAGCCGGCCTTCGGCCGGGCTCTCAGAAGCTACGTCAAGCGCGCTGCGCGGGACGCTTGAGCCATGCGGAGAAGTGATAGCGCTACTTGCCACAACAAAGAAACGCGCGGAACGCCGCCAACTTGCGTCCTTTGAACCGCAATTTGTGGGCTCGCCGTGGTGCGCGCCGACGGGCGCACGGCGTCAGGCGGCCAGCGCGAGCATGCAAGCCTCGAGCCGCTCCAGGATGTAGTCCTGCTGATCCTCGGTGAGGTCGGGGAAAAGCGGCAACATCAGCGTCTCTCGGGTTGCGGCCTCGGTATGCGGGAGGTAGAGAGGACCGTTAGTCGGCTGATCCGCATATGAGGCCTCTTCGTGAATCGCCATCACACCGCGGCGCGTGGCGATGCCTTCTTGCAGCAGACCGCGCATCAACTCGGTGCGCTCGAGCGGAGCGCCAGGCGCGACGCGAACGCAGTAGGACTGCCATGTGCGCTGTGCATACGCCGGGTCATAGGGGGCTTGCAGATGTGGAATGCGCTCCAGCGCCGCGGTATAGCGCCCGGCGAGCAGCCGGCGGCGCTCCAGGATCTCATCGAGCACCCGCAGCTGGCAGAGCCCAAGCGCGGCTTGCATGTCGGTCATGCGGCTGTTCCAACCACGCTCCGGGTACGCCTCGACGACGATGTCGCGCGCCGAGTGGCGGGCAAGGTCGGAGGTGTCCATGCCGTGTGCGCGCAGACGCCGCAAACGTTCGGCGACCTGGGGATCCGCCACGGCGATCATGCCGCCCTCACCGGTGGTGATCACCTTGCGCGGATGCAGCGAGAAGCAGGCGAGCGGCCCGAGCGAGCCGATCGGACGACCCTTGTAGGTCGCGCCGATCGCGCAGGCTGCGTCCTCGACGATCTCCACTTTATGGCGGCGACCCAGTTCCAAGAATGCGTCCATGTCGGCGGGAAGACCCACCTGGTGCACGGGCATGATCGCCTTCGTGCGGGGCGTGATCGCTCGCTCGGCGGCAGCCGGGTCGAGGTTGTAGGTGCGTGGGTCGATGTCGGCGAAGACCGGTTGTGCCCCACAGTGCCAGACGGCGTTGGCGGTCGCGATGAAGGACAGCGAGGGCACGATCACCTCGTCACCGGGTCCCACGCCCGAGACATGAAGCGCCAGCGAAAGAGCGGTGGTGCAGCTTGTGGTGGCAACCGCGTCCGCGGCGCCGACGCGCTCAGCGAAAGCCTCCTCGAAAGCTCGCACCCGTGGACCTTGGGATATCCAGCCAGAGGCGATCACCTCGGCGACCGCCGCCTGCTCGTCGCCCGCGAGGTGCGGGCGCGTGATCGGGATCTCCATCACGGTGTGGCGCTGAGCGTGGGCGAAGCGATCGAAGCGCGTTCGGCGCGCCACCAATCCACCAACAGACGCAAACCTTCTTCGAGATCGATCTCGGCCTCGAAACCCAGCCGCGCGCGTGCCGCGCGCGTGTCGGCCAGACGCCGTGGAACCTTGTTGACCGAGCGCTCGGGTCCATGTTCGACCTCGACATTGGCGCCCATCACCTCGATCAGCAGACGGGCAAGCTCGAGCAAGCTGGTCTCTGTGCCGCTGGCGACGTTGAACACTTCGTCGCTTGCGTCCGCAGAGGCGGCAAGCACGTTCGAGCGAGCCACATCGGCGATGTAGATGAAGTCCATCGTCTGTGAGCCGTCGCCGAGGATCAGTGGCGGTTCACCGGCTTCGATGCGCTCCATCCAGCGTACGAGCACCTCGGTGTAGACCCCATGGATGTCCATGCGCGGTCCGTATACGTTGAAGTAGCGCAACGCCACGTAATCGAGTTCCTGCATCGCGGTGAAGCTGCGCAGCAGCCCCTCGTTGAAAGTCTTGGCAGCGCCGTAGAGCGTGTCGTTGGCGTAGGGGTGGTGGGACTCTTCGGTCGGGAACTGCTCGGCCAGGCCGTACACCGAGGCTGAGGAAGCAGCGACGATCTTGCGCACTTTCTCATTGAGTGCGGCCTCGATCACGTTGTAGGTGCCGTCCACCATCACTTCGAGGGCAAGTCGCGGTTCAGCCGCGCACTGGGTGATACGCAGGGCTGCCTGATGGAAGACGACATCGATGCCGCGCGTCAGCTCGGCAACCAGCTCGCGGTCGCGGATGTCGCCTTCGACCAGCCGCACCGGTCCGTTCTCGATAGCCCACGCGAGGTTGTCGCGACGGCCGCGCACGAAGTTGTCGAGCACGACGATCTCCTGAGCCCCGGCCTGCACCAGCTGGTCGGCGATGTTGGAGCCGACGGCTCCGCCGCCGCCTGTGATCAGCGCGCGTTCACCGAGCATCTTGCGAGCACCTCATGATCACTCAACGGCCAATGAGGCGGGATTTTCCACGCGCGGCTGAATTTGCCAGCGCTCGGTGCCAGGTAGAGGGGGCTGTCCTTGAGTGTGGTCGAGTGGAACATCCCCGATCACGCGCGCCGGGTTGCCCGCCGCGATCACCCCGGCAGGGATCGATTTGGCGACGACGCTGCCCGCTCCGATCACCGAGTGAGCGCCGATGCTCACGCCCTTGAGAATCTTGACGCCATCGCCCACAAACACGTTCTCCCCGAGCTCGACCGCCGCCATACGCGGCCGCCCACCGCGACGGCGGGCGGGGTGGAGATCGTGGAAGTCGCTGTCGAGGATCTCGACGCAGGAGCCGATCAGCGCGTTTGCGCCGATGCGGATGCCCGGCCCTTCGCTCTTGATAAAGGCGTTGTTGTTGACCTGGGCGCCATCGCCGAACTCAATTATCGCCTCTGACATGGAGGCCTCGATGTGGCAGTAGCCGCTGTAGAACTGCGTCGAAGTGGGCCATCCGAACTCGACGCCGCGGCCAATGACGATCGCGCCGTCCCCGAGCAGCAGGACGGGTTGCAATACCACCGGGGTGCCATTCACGCGCTCGCACGTGGAGAGTGCGCGGTACTTCCAGATCCGAGCCCGACGGATCGCATCGCTGAGACGGCCCCCGCCCTTCATCGCGACCCACCGCGCTCCGCCGAGCTCTGCTTGCGCCAATCGCTCGTCCTCATCTGTTCAATAACGTCTCGGTGTGCGGCCGCCTTCCGCGTGAGAACGTCGTGGATCGATGAAACCGATACTCGTGCGTGCGATCCATCGGGCCGGTGCGAGAATCGCTCGCTGTTGCACGTTCATACAGCGATATGACCGACACTCACAAACCATCCATCTCAGTCGTCGTGGCGGCCTACCAGGCCGAGCGCTTCATCGCCGAGGCGCTCGAGTCGATCCTTGGCCAAACCCGTCCACCGGCTGAACTCATCGTGGTGGATGACGGGTCGACGGACGGAACCGCGGCTGAGCTCGAGCGCTTTGCCGAGAGCATTCGCATCGTGCGTCAGCCCAACGGAGGCTGTCCGGCTGCGTTCAACACTGCCTTCCGGGAGGCGCGCGGCGACTTCGTCGCGCTGTGCGGCGCCGACGACATCTGGGAGCCCCACAAGCTCGAATGGCAGGCCGAGGCGATCGCGGCGCACCCCGAGCTGGATGTGCTCTGCGGACACGCGGTGTTGGTCGGGCGCATGGAGGGCGATTACTCTCGACCACCAGGCGTGGGCGTACTCGACAATGACGCTCTGAAGGACGCCCTCTACCGGCAGTGCTGTATCTGCGCGCCCTCGGTGGTCATCCGGCGCTCGCTGTTCGAGCGCCTCGGCCCGTTCATCGAGGACTTCGGAGCCGACGACTACGAGTACTGGTTCCGTTGCCTGCGCGATGGAGCTCGCTTCTACTACGACCCGCGCCCGTTGCTGAGCTGGCGCCAGCACGAGAACAACCTCACTGGACGGACGCCTTGGATGGAGGAATGCGCCGCTCAGGTGCGGCGCATGTACGAAGCAGATGTGAGCGATCGCGCGATCGCCGACGATCTCTTCAGAACTGGTCGCCGGCTCGTTGAAGAAGGCCGCCCGCAGGAAGCTCGCCAGGCGTTCCGTGGATCCTTGCGATACGGGCGGGGCAGCACTTCCCAAGCTAATGCCAGGGCACTCGCTTGGGTGGCGATTCTGGGACTGCCGTCAGGTGCACGCGAGCTTGCCAGCCGGGCTCTGACGGATGTCAGTCGTGCCATCGACAGCCTGCGCGGCGGACGCGATCCGGTGCTGCCATGAAGGCCCCGACGATCAGCGCGGTCGTGCCCGTCTACAACACCGAGCGCTACGTTGCCGAGGCACTCACGGCAATCCTCTCCCAGACCTATCCGCCCGACGAGGTGATCGTCGTCGACGATGGCTCGACCGATGGGACGCTAGACGAGCTCGCGGCCTTTCGCGGCGAGATCCGCGTCGTCAGACAGGGGAACCTTGGCGTAGCGGGAGCGATGAACCGCTGCTTTGAGGAGTCTCGTTGCGAGTACGTCGCCAAGTGCGACGCCGACGACGTGTGGGAGTTGGACAAGCTCGAGCGCCAGGTCGGGGCGGTCCTGGCCCATCCCGAGATAGACATCGCGATCAGCGGCTCACGCTTCTTTGGAAGCGATGAAGGAGCACGTGCACCCTACCCGGGCACTGGCATCCTCGACCAACGAGATCTTGCGCGCCGGCTCTATCGCGCAAACTTTGTGGCCTCCTGCGCGACGCTGGTCAGACGTCGCATGTATCGGCGGATCGGGCCGTTCGTGGAAGGGCTCGCCTGCGAGGACTATGATTTCTGGCTGCGGGCGGTCGCAGTCGGCGCCGTCTTCTTCTACGACCCGAGCACGCTCGTCAAGATTCGGACTCACGACAACCAGATCTCGGGCAATTTGTTGCGTATGCACGGAGCCGAGTACACGGCGCATTCCTGGCACGCTGACCTTGTCGCCGATGAGCGACTCGTGCGTAAGGTGAAGGCGCGTGATCTGTCGAACATCGCGCGGCTCCTGAGCGACGAAGGCAGGCCGCGGGAGGCGCGAGCGACGTTCGTGGCCGCGCTTCGCCAGCGGCTCTCGCCGCGCCTACTGGCCTGGGTGCTGGTCCTCTCAATGCCCGACCGTTACCGTCGCCCGCTCGCCGACAGGCTGGTTTCGATCAGGCGCACTCTGGTCTCGCCGGCCTCGCGGTGACCCGTGACGACCGAGGCGCTCGTGATCGCCGAGGAGTCCACGTCGGCTGAGCCGCAAGTGTCGCCTGAACAGCAGGCGGCGCAGCAGGCGGCGGCTGACGCGCACGCGTCCGAGGAGCTTCGCGATGCCGCGGCGCACGGCGTGCGCTGGTCGGCGATCGCCCGTCCCACCGTCGAGATCCTCCAGCTCGGCTCGATCGTAGTTCTCGCGCGGCTGATCGTGCCGGCGGAATTCGGCCGTTACGCGATCGCCCTGATCGCCCAGGAAGTGGCCTACCTGATGGTGGCCGGAGGGTTGAGCAGCGCCCTCGTCCAACGCAAAACGATCGACCGCGAGCACCAGCAGACAGGGATGGCGCTTGGCTTGCTCGCGGGCCTCGCGCTTGCTGTGATCACGCTGATCGCTGCCAGCGTGATCGTGGCCCCGATCTTCGGCGAGCGCACGGCCTTCTTTGTGCGCCTGATGGCGCCGCTATGCCTGGTTGCGGCGCTCAGCACCGTGCCCACAGCCACCCTGCGTCGGAAGATGGCCTTTCGGCGGCTAAGCGAGATCGAAGTGCTCAGCACTGTCGCACGCGTCGTAGTTTGCGTCGGTCTGGCACTTGCGGGCCTGAGCGGGGAGGCGCTGGTGTTGGGTGTGCTGGCCGGCTCGCTGGCAACGGGCGTCATAGCTTGGGTCAGCGCGCCACCGCCGGCGCCACGTCTGTATCGCAAGGCCGCACGCGAGCTGCTGAGCTACGGCCTGCCGGTGTCGCTGGCCTCGGTCGGCTGGATCGGCTTCAGCAACGTCGACTACGCGATCATCGGCGCGCGCCTTGGCGCGCTGCAGACCGGCTTCTATTTCCGTGCCTACACGCTCTCAGTCGAATACCAGAGCAAGATCAGCGTCGTGATGAGCCAGGTCGGCTTCCCGGTCTTGGCGCGCACACGCAGCGCCGCCGAGCTCAGTCAGCTGTATCGCCAGATGGTGCGCACCCTGACGATCCTGCTGTTCCCGCTGCTCGTGCTGTTGACGATCACAGCTCCCGTGCTTGTCCCGTTCCTGTTCGGTGCGCGCTGGGCGCCGGCGGTCGTGCCGGTACAGATCCTCGCCTTGGGCGGGGCCTCGACGCTTGTCGTCGACGCCGTCGGAACGGTGTTCATGGCCACCGGCCGCGCACGTGCGCTGCTCGGCTACGGCACGGCGCATTTCATCGTCTACGGCCTTACGGTGCTCGTCGTGGTGCACTACGGGATCGTCGCGGTAGCGATCGACGCGGCCGTTGTGCACACGCTGTTCCTGGTCGTGGCTTACGTGATGATGCTGAACGGCACGAAGGAACGCCCGCTAGCGCGACTGTTGAGCGACATAGCCCCGGCCACGCTGTCTTGCGTGGGCCTGGTTGCGGTCGCCCTGCCGGTGAGCTTGGGGCTGAGCGCGATCGACACGCCGGCGATCCTGTGGCTGGTCGGGGTCGGGCTGGTGGCCATCCCGCCTTATCTGCTGACGCTGCGCTTCGGCTTTCCGGAGAGCTGGCGTAGCCAACGCTCGATCATCGAGCGCATCGTGCCGGCCAGCAGGGGCCTCAGCCGGGTCGGGCGTCGGCTCGCGGCAATGCGTGTGCGCTTCTCGGGCTAGCGCCTCTTTCGCCGGCAGGCTCTCTCTTGATGGTTTCGCCGCGCAGCGCACTTCTGTGGATGAGCATTCTGCGGATGGTCCTCTGCACGGGGGCCTTCGCGGAACGTGCGTTCGCGAAGAGGGACTTTGCGGGCCTGTGTTTTCGCGAGGGGGCTTTGCGGGGGCCTGCGTTTCGCGAAGGGGGCTTGCGTGAACGTCCGTTCCCCCTGCGAAGGGGGGGCTTTTGCGGAACGTGCCTTTACGGGGTTCCGCAGGACGTGCCTTTGAAGGGGGGCTTCGCGGGTCGCGAGGTCCCCGCGAAACAAGGAAGACCCTTCGCGATGTGCGGGCCCCGGCAATCGACCCCGCGCCGAGGAGGCTGTGCGCGGCGCGGGGTGGAGAAGCGATCAGATCCTGCGCCGGAGAGAGCCGGCTCGGCGCAGAGAGATAGGCCGGATTAGGCGGCGGCGCGCTCGAGCCGCGGGGCGAGCGCGAGCGGCATACCGTTCGCGCGCATCGACTCGCTCGCGAGCTCCACCAGGGCGACGATGTCCAAGCCGAGCGCGACGTTCGAGCGTGGTTCAGAGCCTGTGCGGATGGCGCGCGCGAAGTCCTGCAGCTCCAGGCTTAGCGGCTCCTGAGGCTGCACGCGTGGGCTGACCACGTCACCGGTGCGGTAGATGAGCTGGTGCTCGCCGAAGTTGGCCGGGGGCGGTCCCTCGTCGATGCCGCGGTCATAGACGCGGATCGGCTCGTCAGATGCAGTGTCGTCGTACTGGATCATGCGCTTGCTGCCCACGACGATCATCTGGCGCACCTTGCACGGTGCCAGCCAGGAGATTTGCACGTTGGCGCTTGAGCCGCCAGCAAAGGTGAGTGTCAAGAATGCTGTCTCCGGCACGTCCTGCTTGAAGACGCTGCTACCCGATGCGGCGATCCCAACGACCGGCTGGTCGAGCCAGTAGAGCAGGATCGAAAGGTCGTGCGGCGCGAGGTCGCAGACGACGCCGTCGCTCTGGTACTTGCCGAGATTCATCCGCGCGGAAGTGACAAAGTGAATGTCGCCGACCGTGCCGTCTTGAATCAAATCGCGCACCGCGTTGACCGCGGGGCTGTAGATGAAAGTGTGACCAGGCATCAGCACGAGCTCTGAGTCCTCGGCCAGATCGGCGAGCTCCCGGGCGTCGTCCAGACGCGTGGCAAGCGGCTTCTCCACGAGCACGTGCTTGCCCGCTTCCAGTATCTGCTTGACGATCGCGTGGTGAGTCTTTGGCGGAGTGGCCACCACGACGGCCTCGATCGAGTCGTCGCAGAGCACTTCCTCCAGGTCCCCGAGCGCGAGCGCGTCAGGGTGACGGCTAGCCAGCGCGCCGAGGCGGGCCGGATCGCGGTCGCACACTGCTTGCAGCTGGAACTCCGAGCGCTCGGCCAGGTTGCGGGCGAGGTTCGGACCCCAGTAGCCGCACCCTACGATCGCGGCGCCGATCGGCATCTCACGGGGCACGATGCGACGGTTGCGTCGTAGCCCGTCTACCGTTGTGTTCCACGAATCAAACATCGTTATCGCCCCTGAGCTGTGGAAGTCGAAGTCATATATTCGATCAACGTTGGGCGACTGCGCCGTCTTTTGCGAAACTGAGCATTGCTTGCGAAACCTGGTCAAGCTCCTCGTCGCTCATCGCTGGGAACAGTGGCAGCGAGCAGATTTGCTCGGACAGCCGCTCGCTCACCGGCAGGCTTCCCGGGCCCAAGCCGAGGTGCGCGTAGGCTTCGGTGCGGTGGATCGGCGTGGGGTAGTGAATCGCCGAGGCGACGCCATGCTGCTCGAGATGAGCACGCAGAGCATCGCGGTTGGCGCTGCGCACGACGAACAGGTGGTACACGTGGTCGGCCTCGGTAAACGGCAGCTCGACAAGCTCGATCGACTCACCCGCTCCCGCGTCGGCCAAGCCGCTCAGACGGGCACGCAGCTCCGAGCCCAGACGGCGGCGGGCGTCGTTCCAATCGTCCAAGCGTGTGAGCTTGCGACGCAGCACTGCAGCCTGTAGCGCGTCCAGCCGTGCCGTGGTGCCCACGACGCGGTGGTGGTAGCGAGGACGCTCGCCGTGTGCGCGCAACAGCCGAATGCGTTCGTCCAGCTCAGGAACGGCGGTGACGATCGCCCCACCATCGCCCCAAGCACCGAGGTTCTTGGTCGGATAGAAGCTGAAGCAACCCAGCACTCCGATCGTTCCGGCACGGCGACCGTTGTAGCGGGCGCCGTGGGCTTGACAGGCGTCCTCGATCACGTGAATACCGGCCTCGCGTGTGATCTCCAGGATCGGATCGAGGTCGACCGTCGCGCCGAACAGATGCACGGGAATCACACAGCGCACCTTTGGCGTGAGGTTGGCCGCGACGATCTCCGCGGTGATCAGATGCGAGTCGGAGTCGACATCGACCAGGATCGGGGTGGCGCCGACCGCGCTCACCGCCTCAGCTGTGGCGATGAACGAGTTGGTTGGCACGATCACCTCGTCGCCCGGGCCGATCTCCAGGGCACGCAAGGCAAGCGCAAGCGCCTCGGTACCGGAGGAGACGCCGATCGCGAAGTCGGTCTCGCAGTAGGCGGCGAACTCGCGCTCGAAGCCATCGACTGGCTCGCCCAGCGTGAAAGCGCCTCGCGAGGCGATGTCGCGCACCGCTCCCATGAGCTCCTCGAGCAGCTGCGGGTCGGCATTGTCCAGGCGCGCAAAGGGCACAGAGGGGCGCGTGGCGGTCGTGTCTGTCTGCCCCGTGCTCAACATGCCGCGCTCAACTGACCGTAGGCGACCGATGGCGAGGAGCCAAGTCGACGCAGCTCTTCCTGAAGCGCCCGGCGGCCGCGATGGTGCAGGCCGTGGACGGAGCTCTCGGTGCGACCCATCTGCTCGGCTATCTCCGGCGGAGAGAGCCCGACGACGTGGCGCATGACCATTACGTCACGCTGCTCGTCCGGCAGTGAGGCAAGCGCGCTGTGCAGGTCTCGCGCACGGTCCCTGGCGTCGTCGTCGACGAGCTCGTTTGCGCCGAAGACCTCTTCGGTCGGCGTTGGGCGCCGCCGGCGCAGGTGGTCCAGTGCGACGTTGCGCGATAGGCGCAACAGCCAACCGGAGAACGGGATGCCGTGATCTTGGTACTGCACGATCACGGTGATCAGCTTCATGAAGACGTGCTGAGTGAGATCCTCAGCCTCCTGCTCGTCTCGCACGATGCTGCAGATGTAGCCGTATACGTTGTCCGAGTAGCGCGTGTAGAGAAACCGCAGTGCGTCTCGGTCTCCCTCCTTGGTGCGCGCAATAGCTAGGCGTGTTTCGCGTGCTGTCTCGGGCGAATCGTCCAGAGTCGCACGGCGACGGAAGCCTACGTGTCCATCCTTGACATTGAGGCGGCGATGCATATGTGTTCCCCGTGGTTGGCGGTGAATAATTTTCCCCCGCGAATCGATGCGTCAGGGGTTTGTGTGCATCGATGATGGGTAATGCAATCTCTTCTCACAATGGCCCGTTCGTCGCTATCTCCGTTCAGGCGATGAACGCCTCTCTCCACCATGTGACGGGTGATGTCGTATGATCGGCGGCCTTTGGCACGGGACGCGGATATCCCATGAATGCTGGGCTTTCGCGTTTGATATGAGCGTTCATGTGCGACCTGTGCGCTGTTGTCGTCAGGTAAAGATGTTTGTGTAGATCGGCGGACTGACGCCTACAAAATCATCGAATAGGACAGTTGGGGGAGGGGCTGAGAAGCCTTCGCGGAGCGGCTTTGAGGCTCAGAAGAGGCGCTGCGCGCGGTCTGCTATCTCGCGCGCGATGGCAAGCGATGCCGTCGCGGCGGGCGATGGTGCGTTGCGGACATGCAAGGCCCGCTCGGTGGTGGAGAAGACAAAATCGTCCACCAAACCGCCGTTGCGCGCGACGGCCTGTGCACGCACACCCGTGAACGATGGCTTCACATCTTTTGCGGTTATCTCGGGTACGTAGCGGGCCGCATCGCGGACGAGCGCCGAGCGCGATGCCGCGTGGTGCAACTCGGTGAGACCTGTGCGCCACCAGCGGGCGAACATGCGCCACGACCCAGGCCAGCTGAGGGTCTCACCGATGTCTTTGCGACGCAGCTGAGCGGGATGTCTGGCATCGCGGGCGCCGGCGAGCAAGGCGGTTGGCCCGATCAGGATCTCGCCATCGATACGCCGCGTGAAGTGCACACCAAGGAAGGGAAGCGAGGGGTCGGGGACTGGGTAGATGAGCGATTTCACGAGACTTCGACGCTCTGCGGCCAAGCGCAGATAGCTGCCGAGAAAAGGGACGATGCGGGGGTCTCGATCGGCGCCGGCAGCTGTCGCGAGTCGGTCCGACCATGCTCCGCCGCAGAAGATCGCGTGCGTGGTGTCCGTGAACCCGTGCGCGTGAAGCAGGCGCAGACCTCGACCCCGGGGCTCGACGGCGCGAACCTCGCAACCGGTCACGAGCGTTCCGTCGGCTTCCAGCAGGTCACGTGCGTAGGCGCCGGCGACGGCGTGGAAGTCGACGATCCCGGTCGGCGGACAGTAAAGGCCCGCTACGCCCCGCGCATGCGGCTCGAACTCGCGAATGCCCTCTGCGTCGAGGCGGCGCAGCCCGTTCACGCCGTTGAGTGTGCCCCGTCGCTGGAGCTCCTCCATCCGCGGGATCTCCTCGGCGCTCGCGGCGACGATCAGCTTGCCGCAGCGCTCGTGCGGGATCTCGTGCTCTTCGCAGTAGCGGTAGAGCTCCGCCGCTCCCTGCACGCACAGGCGCGCCTTGGAAGAGCCGGGCTTGTAGTAGACGCCCGCGTGGATGACGCCGGAGTTGTGGCTGGTTTGGTGCTGGCCCAGCTCGGTCTCACGCTCCAGTACGCATACCGATGAGGATGGAAAGCGTCGTGCCAGCTCGCGAGCCACGGCCAGGCCCACAATTCCCCCGCCGACGACTGTCAGGTCGCTGCGTGCCGGTGCCGCTAGAGAGGCTGGGGGATCGGGGCTGGGCAGGCGGCCTAGCATATGGAAAAGGGTTGTGCCGCAGCTTGGTTGAGAGCGCGCCCTGTTGGGATGCTCATGCTGCCGCGAACAGGCCCGAGCCGACCCAATCGCTTTCGCCGCCCGCGCCAGGCGGTGCGAAGAAGTAGCCGCCACCGACCGGCGTGATGTAGTCGATCATCGGCTCGGCGGACAGACGCCGCTGGATCGTCGCGAACTGGCGTTCAGGGCTTTGATTGAAGGCGACGAACATCAGCCCCTGGTCGAGCTGCCCGGCCGCGTCGAAGCCGCGCGTGTAGTTGAAACCGCGGCGCAAGATGCGCTGATCGGCGGTCGCCGGGGTGCGCGGATTAGCAAGGCGTATGTGCGCGTCGAGGGGGATCCGCTTGCCGTTCGGGTCGAGGTCGTAGCGAGGTTCCTCGAACTCGCTGGTTCCGCCCAGCGGCGCTCCGCTGGTACGCACGCGCCCGATCATGTTTTCCTGCTCGTTCAGGCCGACGCGGTCCCAGAACTCCACGTGCTGGCGGATGATGCGCGCGACCTGATAGGTGCCGCCGGCGGCCCAGGCCGGCTCACCGTCAGCGACCCACACCAATTTGTTCATGAGCGCCGAGTCGCTGGTCGGAGGATTGGCGGTTCCGTCGCGGAAGGCGAACAGGTTGCGAGGGCTGTTGTGCGGGGAGGGGCCGCGTGCGGCGCCGGAGAAGCCATCGATATTCCAGCGCAGCTGGAGCGAGCCGCGCACGGTGCGCAGCAGCTCGCGCAGGGTGTGCACGACGGTGTCGCGCTGATGGGCGCAGATCTGCAGCAGCAGATCGCCGTGGCTCTGAGCCGGATCGAGGTCGTCGACCGAGAAGGTCGGCATCTTGATCAGTTCGCGCGGGCGCTGCGAGGCGAGTCCGTAGCGTTGGTCGAACAGCGATGCTCCGAAGGCGATCGTCACGGTCAGCACGTCGGGGTCGTTGACCGGCCCGAGGATTCCCGAGTCGGCCGGTGGGTCGTCGACCTCGAGCAGCGGGGTGGGGGTACCGTCGGTCAGTTCTCGCGCGCGCAGAGTTAGCGCCCTGAGGGCTTCCTCGAGCGTCTTCCGGTCGGGCGCGAGCGAATCGAGTGCCGCGAACGTCGCTTGCGCCGGTGCGGGCGTGAGAATGCCTGCCTGGTGGGGGCCGTCGAAGGGCTCACGCTGGGCAAGCTGTGCCTGGGAGACGCTCCATTCCTGTGCTGCCGAGGGCTCCGTGGGCACTGCCGTAGCCGCTTCGGTCTTCGTGGCAGCGCGCACGATCGCGCCTGCTCCGCCGACGCCGCCGGCTCCCAGCAGCACAGCCGAGCGAGTTAGGAATGTGCGGCGGTCGAGCTCGCTCATGGTTCGATCCGCGCGTCGCGCTTGGGGATCTGGGGAATCTGAGGCGGGAGTTCGGTCTCCAGGGACCCGGGCACCTGGGACAGTGCCTCGAGCGTGCCGCCGAGCGTGCCGTCGAGCAGCACTGTCTGAGCCTGGGTGAGCTGAGCGTTGCTCGGCAGGCGCCCGCCGTGGGCGGCGGCAAGCGAGGCGATCACCGAGCGCAGTGCGGCGAGTTCGGTCTTGACGATCGGGATTGTGTTCTCGCGTCCCACCAGCAATGGGTGCAGCGTCGCGAGCACCTCTTCGGTGGCTTGCAGTCCGGCGTTGGTCGCGAGCACTCCTTCCTTGCTCCATGGCACGTCGGTTCCGCTAAGTAGATCGCGCGCCGCGTCCTCGAGGATCTCGTGTGCGCGCGTGGCGTATTCGAGCGGTTCGATCGAGACTTTCCCAACTACGTTGCGTAGTTGGCGCACGTCGCGGTTGAGCTTGCGTGCCCAGCCGAGCAGCGCTCGCGGCTCCGCCGAAGTCCAGAGCCCGTATTCGATCCGGTGCAGGCCCGTGAATCGCGGGCTTGCCGTGCCTCCGGGCAGGCCGCCCGCGTTGCCGTCGATCGCTTGGTTGAGGGTTGCGAGAGGTCCCACCAGGTAGACGGCGCCGAGCCGCAGGTAGCTGGCGTAGGCCGCGCGCCAGGCAACCTGTGCGCTCGTGCGGTCGTTGGCGGCGAGCGCGCTTTCCAGGCGCTTCACCTGACTTTCCATTAGGCCGAGTTGGCCGACGGCGTAGGCGCGGTATTGCGCGGTCGGCCTGTTGAAGGCGGAGGCCGGAAGTGGAGGTAGGGAGGATGGCGGGGTCGCCGCTGCGCCCTGGACCGCGCCCTGAGCGGAATTGACCACGGTCGTGCTCAGCACGTGCGGGGCGCGTGCCTCGTAGGTTGCGAACGGGGTCAGCGTGTACGGGGCACTTGCGATCGGCCGTGCATGATGGCGGCCAATCCCTAGTGCAGTGACGATGAGGAAGGCTGCGAGCGCTATGCAGACTGCGGCAGCCGGCGTCGTCGCCCTCCGGCTGGTGATCGATCTGAGCATCTACACAACAAACGACGCGTATTGCGTACGGCTTGCGCTTAGAGCGGCTCGTTGCAGTCGTCGATCATGCCGAAGGCGCGTTGGAGATCCTCAGGCAGCTCGTCGAAGTCATCGGCGATCGTAGCCTTGCCCTTCCAAACGCCCTCAGCGCTAGCAGCCCACGCCCCTTCTCGTCGTAGGCCACGATCTTGGCCACCGGCCTACCCGAGCGCTCGATGATGATCTCCCCCCTTCGTGGGCGCTCTCGATCAAGTGTGAGAGGTTGATCCTAGCCTCGTCCACGTCTACGCGCGTCATAAACGTGATCATAAGCTGGTTGGCTAGCGTGGTCCGGCTGAGGCAGCATTCGCCGCCAGTACAAGCCCATCATTGCCAGACGCGCACCCAGTCGACCAGCATGTGCGCTGGGAACTGAGTTGAGGCGTTCGGGGAGCCGGGCCAATCCCCGCCTACGGCCAGGTTCAGCAGGAGGAAGAAGGGGTGGTCGAAGGGCCAGGGGGCGCCGGGGGGTAGATCAGCGGGGGTGATCGTCTTATAGACGGTGCCGTCGAGCAGGAAACTGATGTGTTGGGGGGCCCATTCGACGCCGTAGACGTGGAAGCCGGCGGAGAGGGGGGTCGGGGACGACGTGGTACCGCCGACGCCTTTTGGCGCGAATGGCCAAGGACCATGCAAGGTGCCGTTGACGACGTTTGGTTCAGAGCCCAAAACCTCCATCGCATCGATCTCGCCACAGCCGGGCCACGAATCTTCGCTGGCATAGCCTTCGCTGCCGAGTAGCCAGAACGCAGGCCACATTCCCTTGCCGGACGGGACCTGTATGCGGGCCTCAGCAAGCCCGTACTGGAATTGAAACTTATGCAGTGTCTGTAGTCGGGCGGAGGTGTAATGCCGGGTGATGCCGTCCGAGCCGGTATAGCTTTCGGCCAAGGCCGTGAGGTCCAGATCCCCTTTCCCATCGAGGGAGGTGTTCTGCGTTCTGGAGGTGTAGGACTCAAGCTCTTCGTTTCCCCAACCTTTGCCGCCGGCATCGAAGTTCCAGACATTCGTGTCAGGACTGCTGCCGACAGGTCCGTTGAATTCTTCGGACCAGATCAGGTGAGCGGGTATAGCGGCGATGCGTGCGCGAATCGGTTTGCGGGCTGGTCGAGCCATGACAGGCACCGCGACCATCCCAGCGAGCAGGGATATGCAGAAGATCAGCTTGAGCGAACGTCGGAACATCACCTTCGCATCGCCACAATCGTGTCGATTCTTGAGCGTTCGGGGCGCTGATGAAACTGGGCGTAGCTCAGGGTCTTCTTGGCAGGCTTTAGGTTGCCGATGAAGAGTTGCGACCGGTTACTTGCGGCAGGCGCGAGGACAAAGCCTCGATTACACGTTCGATGGCGCTCTCGACTGACTCCTCTCCGGAGTGGAGGGTGAGGGTGGGATTGAGAGGCGTCTCATACGGAGCATCCACTCCCGTCAGGCCGGCAAGCTTGCCGGCGCGGGCCCGTGCGTAGAGCCCCTTTGGGTCGCGCTCCTCGCACAGCCGCAACGGAGCATCGACGAAGATCTCAAGGAAGGGTAGGTCGGCGTCGGCATGTAGGGAAGCCGCGGCTTCGCGGTCCTGGGCGTATGGGCTGACGAGGCTTACGATTGCCAAAGTGCCCGACTCGGCGAGCAGCCTCGCTACGTGCGCCGTGCGGCGCACGTTCTCGCTGCGAGCGGCCTCGTTGAAGCCGAGATCGCCGTTCAGGCCATGGCGCAAGTTGTCGCCGTCGAGCATGAACGCCGGGCGTCCGGATGTGACAAGGCGCTCCTCGAGTGCAGCCGCGATCGTCGACTTGCCGGCAGCCGGCAGGCCGGTGAACCAGATGGTTGCGCCAGCGTGCCCCAACGATTCCCAGCGCCGATCGCGTGTGAGCGCGGTGCGTTGCCAACGCACGTTTGGGCTGTGTTCCTGACCGCTCTGTCGAGGACTTTGCACAGGAGCGACGTCCGGCGCTTCGATCTCGGTCTCGCGGGAAGACCGGGGGCCAGCGATGCTTTTGTTGGCGATCGATGTGGCTCGCACGTGAAAACCCCCTTTGGGTTCAACCGTTGTGTAGGCTCCACTACCCGGGATGCCGCCACGCATTCGGTTCCCAGGCTTACTCTCGATCATGGATGCTCGCCGATGGATCGTACAGGGATGAACTGAACCTATGTCTCTAGATCCATCAGAATCTACTTCAGACAGCCTGGCCGATGTCTCGGTCGTGATATGCGCGTATACCGAGCAGCGCTGGGATGAGCTGTTGGCTGCGGTGAGGTCTGTGCAGGGCCAGTCGCTCGCCGCGAGGGAGATCATCGTTGTGATCGATAACAATCTTGCGCTCTTGGTCCGGGTGCGGGAGGCACTTCCCGACGTGATCGCTGAGGAAAACAGCGCCGGGCGCGGAGCAGGCCAGGCACGCAACCGCGCCGTGGGTCTTGCCAGTGGCTCGATCATCGCGTTTCTCGACGACGACGCGGTGGCGACGCCTGAGTGGATCGAGCGTGCCATGGCCGCCTTCGAGGATCCACGCGTAATCGGAGTCGGCGGGACGATCGAGCCGATCTGGGAGGCGGGCCGCCCGCGTTGGATGGCCGAGGAGTTCTACTGGACCTTGGGCTGCACGTATCCCGGGCTTCCCACCGAGCGGGCGCCGATACGCAACCTAATCGCCGCGAATATGTTCGTCCGCCGTAAGGCGTTTCTTGAGCTTGGGGGCTTTCGTGCCGGCTTTGGCAAGACCGGGACGCGTTCTGGCACCGAGGAGACCGACCTGTGTATACGGGCCAATCAGCGCTGGCCGGACAGCGTCTGGTTGCACGATCCCGCCGTTGCTGTGAGACACAGGGTGTCGCCAAGTCGTTCGCGGCTGAGATATTTCGTCTCGCGTTGCTACGACGAGGGCATCGCCAAGGCCTCGATCGTGGAGTTCGTAGGCGGACGGGACGGTTTGGCGGCCGAGCGCTACTACACCGCACGGATCCTCCCGCGAGGGTTCGTGCGTGGTGCGATGGCGGGACTCAGAGGCGATCTGGCCGGCATCGCGCGCAGCGCTTCGATTGTGGTCGGACTGGCAGCGACGGTCGCGGGCTACCTCGTCGGAGGGGTGGCTCTTCGTCGGGACGCTATGGCGATTGACCACTCAGCGGACCGGAACAACAACGCTAAGTCCATCGGTATAGGTTCGGCCAACGGCGGAGGGGTGCTCGTGGTCGGCTCAGGCACGCGTTTCATCAGCGGCGTGAGTCACTACACCCGCTACGTCGCACTGGCACTTGCCGAGCGTACGCCCGTCTCGGTGATCCTGATGCGCAGGCTGATCCCGCGAGCGCTCTATCCGGGGCGGGCTCGGGTCGGCGACACTACGCTTACGGACGAGGACTATCCGCCCGAGATGGAAGTCTTCGATGGGGTCGATTGGTACTGGTTTCCGAGCATGCTCGGAGCGTTGAGCTTATTGCGTCGGAGTCGGCCCGAGGCGGTGCTGTTCCAGTGGTGGACCGGTTCAGTGCTGCATTCCTATCTGCTGCTTGCCCTGGCCGCGCGCCTGCAGGGGGCGAGGATCATCATTGAGATCCACGAGATCCAAGACACAGGAGAGGCGAAGCTTGCGCCGGTGCGCTCCTATGTGCAGCGCTTTGGCGATCGACTGATGAACCTCGCCGACGCCTACATCGTGCACTCGGAGTTTGACCGTGAGGCGCTTGGCAAGAGTTTCGACATCGGGCAGCGCCCGGTCAGGGTCGTGCGGCACGGGCCCTTCTCACATTACGCGGTCGCTGAGTCCACTCGCTTGCGTGAGGCGCCTGAGGGTATGTGCAACATCCTTTTCTTTGGAACGATCAGGCCCTACAAGGGACTTGAGGATCTGGTGCAGGCGTTTGAGTTGCTGGCAAGCGAGGATGAGAATTGCTGGCTCACGGTGGTCGGAGAGACCTGGGAAGACTGGACCAAGCCGACCGAGATGATTAAGGCATCGAAGTATCGAGACAGAATCACGCTCGTCAACCACTATGTCTCCGACGCCGAGGTCAGCCGCTGGTTTGCAGGTGCCGACATTGTGTCACTGCCGTATCGGCGTTCATCAGCAAGTGGGCCGCTGCATCTCACGATGGACGCTGGTCTTCCCGTGGTCGTTACCGATGTCGGTGGGCTTACGGAGGCAGTGGGTGGGTACGACGGTGCGGTGCTCGTGCCTGGGGCAGATCCGGAAGCTCTTTATGAGGGATTGCGGGAGGCGATGACTCTACGTGGAATACGCTTTGACGACGCAAGCTCTTGGGTGGACAACGCCGACACAGTGCTTGAACTGCTTGCACCCGGCTCGTGAGGCTCGCCGGAGGATGTCTGCGTCCGTCCATGGCCCAGGCCGATGTGAGATTCGCTCTCCAGCCCCTCCTTACGCTGCGGTGAGATCGAGCTCGCAAGCTGCCGCCGAGGGTGAACCCTCTCTGCTTGAGGAGGGAGTGATCGCCGGCTCCGTCCACCTGTTGCGCCGTGCCGGTGTAGTCCTCGTGGTACAGGTCAGCGGAGCCGGTTTGGCCTATGGGTTGCAGGTGCTGCTAGCCCGCCTGATGGGCGCGTCAGACTACGGCATCTACACATACGTCTACGTCTGGGTGACATTTGTCTCTCTGCTTGCTGGCCTTGGGTTCCCGGCCGCAAGTATCCGCTTTCTTCCCGTGTATCGAGTCAAAGAGGACTGGCCCCGGATTCGCGGCTTTGTACATTCCACGTCTCGATACACCTACGCAACAGCGATCGCCATAGCACTATGCGCTATCGCGTCTGTAGAAGGACTTCGCGCATTTGGCGTGCTGGCAAGTTCATCCTCTATCGTGTTCGGAGCCCTGTTGGTCCCGGCGCTGGCAGGTTCGATGCTCTACACCGAATTTGCGCGAGCCGGACATCGGGTCGGCGTAGCTTTCATCCCACCGATGATCGCGCGACCGACTCTAATCGGTCTTGGCGCTGGGCTCCTTTTCGTTCTGCATGGAACACTCTCGACGGTCGGTGCGTTTAGTGCGACGCTGCTATCAGCCTACGCCGTGTTGGCTGTTCAGTACATGCTCACGCGGCATCTGTTTGACGGCCCTGAGACAAAGGTTCGTCCCGTAGTTGAGCTTCGAGAGTGGTTTGGCGTGGGAATCAGCTTGCTCGCGGCAGGTGCTTTCGTCGTTACGTTTCTGCAAGTCGATATCGTGATCGTTGGTGCCATTCTCGGTCCGCGCGATGCCGGAATCTACGCTGCGGCCAGCAAGACCGCGACGCTAGTCGGGTTTGTGGTGGTGGCCGTCAACGCGGCCGCTGCGCCTCAATTCGCATCCCTCTGGTCACTTGGACAGGTCGAGGAGCTGCAGCGCCTCGTGTCTAAGCTCGCAAGCATAATCTTCTGGCCATCACTCGCAATTGCGGTCGGAATCGCCGCGCTCTCGGGTCCATTGCTGGCCCTCTTCGGTCCCGAATTTCACGAAGCTCGGCCGGCGCTGCTTGTCTTGCTCGTAAGCCAGCTTGTCAGTGCGGCGGCAGGCTCCGTTGGGTATCTCTTGACCCTTACCGGCTACCACCGGGAGGCGACGGTTGCGCTCGGTCTCAGCGCTCTTGCATGCGCGCTACTCGCCGTTGCCGGAGTACTGACATTGGGTCTCGTCGGTGCTGCACTTGGCACCACAATCGGATTCCTGCTGTGGAACGGATCGCTTTACTGGCTTGTTGTGCGAAAGCTGGGAATCTATCCGTCGATCTTCTCCACGATACATCTACCGCGCCGCCGCTAACGTGATTGTGCTCAACGACTTTTGTATACATGTTGTATGATCGCCAGCGTGGATAGCCCCTCAGTCAAGGTGATATACGTCGGCGGCTACGCTCGAAGTGGTAGCACTCTCCTCGGCCGGGTGCTTGGCGAGCCGCAAGGCATGGTGTGTGTCGGTGAGACCCGTTTCCTCTGGAGCAGGGGTCTCATCAATAACGTCGGTTGTGGTTGTGGACAGCCGTTCCGTTCCTGCCCATTCTGGACGGCGGTAGGGGAGGAGGCATTTGGCGGCTGGGACCAAGTAAATGCAGAGGAAATGACCGAGCTTGACCGTGTCACGAATCTGCCTCAGGCACTTCCGCTCTATTGGGCACCATGGTTGCGGCCCGGCATGGACGATAAGATCAGTGAATACGTTGCCATTCTCTCTAAACTGTACGCCGCGATCAAGCGCGTGTCTGGCGCAGAGGTGATCATCGAGATAAGCAAGGATCCCACCCTTGCGTGTCTGCTCAGACGTATGCCCGATAGTGACGTACGCGTCATTCACTTGGTCCGCGACAGCCGCGCCGTCGCCTATTCCTGGACTCGTAAGAGGCGGATGCCGAGTCCGATCGGCAACGAGGAGTTCATGTCGCGAGCCAGCCCGACCGAGACGGCGATCAAGTGGTCGGCATGGAATGTCGGATGCTACGCGCTCAGGGCCGCGCGCTTTCCCTATCAAAAGGTCACCTATGAGAACTTCGTCGCCGATCCGCGCGCGACTCTCGACAAGTTGAGCGTGTTTGCCGACGAGGAGATAATCTCCTCCGGATCTGAGCTGAGGGGCAACGAAGTGAAGCTCGGTGACCATCACATTTTCTCAGGCAACCCCATGCGCGCGACCACAGGCTGGCTACCGGTGCGTCTTGACACCGAGTGGCAGACACAATTGCCCAAGGCCCAGTTTGCGAAGGTGACCGCAATCACTTTCCCGCTGCTGCGAGTCAACGGCTATCCGCTGATGCCGGCCGCCAGGAGGTCTGGCAAGGCAGCGGTACCCGCGCCGCCACCGTCCTGAGATACTCAGCCGCCGCGAGAAGATCGCGGGTGGGGGCCGTTCCGGCTCACCCTCCCTGGATAACCTTGCCTAGACCGTCACTTCGGGTGCGCGCGACGCCCCTGGCGTAGCGCAGTGGTCCACGCATCACGCCCTCGCGTCGTGCTTGCAACAGCTCGTCGGGGCGGCTTAGCTCGCCGTTTGCCGCTGTCGAGTCCTCTTTTGGGAGCACACGCTTGCGCAATTGCAGTGTGAGTGCGATTTGCAGCGATCTCGTCGCGGAGACGTAGAAACGCGGGTCGTGCGTCAGCGCCTTGGTCAATACCGCTCCCAGACCCAGGCCATAACCGAAGATCTGATCGCGCAGGGCGTCGCCGTCTTTGCGATGTTCGTGCCAGCACAGGGCGCGCGGCTCATACACGATCTGCCCGCCGCGTAGGATCGCCTTGCTAAACGCCCACGTCTCCTCGCATGAGCCGGCGGCGCTCCCAGCGCCGAGCGCCGTATCGAAGCCACCGCTGGCGATTATCTCCGAACGGCGAAACGCCATGTTGTTGCCGACTCCGATCGTTCCGTTCACGAATGGGTACAGCAAGCGTCCCGGGACGGGCCCGGACCGCCGGTCATAGGTGTGCCGCTGCATTCCCTTGGAGAAGCCGGCGTACTGCTCGAAGCGCTTTTGCGACACCGTCTGCAGCTCCAGCGGGAGCACCATGCCACACGCGACCGTCACCTGTGGCTCGGCAAATGGCGCAAGCAGCCACTCCACCCAGCCCTCGTCGGCGACCACGTCGTCGTCTGTGAAGGCCACCACGTCGGCGTTCGTCTCGCTGACCCCGCGATTGCGCGCCACCGACAGGCCCACACGTGACTCGGGCACGTAGCGTACGCGCGCGTCGCCCGCTGCGATCGCCTCGACCACGCTCCGTGTCTGCTCTTCGGCCGGTCGATTGTCGACCACCACGACATCGAGCTCGGCTCGTCTCTGGGCGAGCAGCGAGTGGATGCAACGCTCGAGCTGCTCGGGCCTGCCGGCGGTGGAGACGATCACAGCGACCGACGCATCCACCTTCGCCGGGCTGGCGCCGGGGCACATCTCTGCAGCGACGCCCAGCCCATCGATCGACTCGCCGGCGCCGCTCGGAATTGCGGCGCATCGATAGCGTTCGATGTGTCGGCGGATCTCCGTACCCGCTGATCGCCATATTGCGGTGGAGAGCTCTCTATCGGCGATGCCCTGGAGCTCACGATCTATGTGGACGACTGCAAGTGGCTCGTCGTGCAAGCGCACAAGCAACAGGGCGTCGCGCTGTCCGGGGTCCCAGTCACGACCGTCGGGTGCGCGGGGTACAAGCGAACGGTCCAAGTCGACCACTCCAACGGAGGTAGGCTCGGTGTGTTGGAACGCGGCGATGGGGAGATAGCCACTGGTCAGCTCCTCGGTTCGATCGCCGCTCATCAGAGTGCGTCGATCCTATAGCAGTCACTGCCAGACGCGCACCCAGTCGACGAGCATCTGGGCGGGAAACTTGGTTGAGGTATTCGGAGAGCCAGGCCATTCTCCGCCGACGGCCAGGTCCATCAGCAGCGAGAAGGGGTGCTTGAAGGGCCACGCGGCGCCGGCCGGCAGATCGGCCGGGGTTATCGTCTTGTAGACCGACCCGTCGAGCATGAAGCTGATCCGTTCTGGTTCCCATTCCACGCTGTAGGTGTGAAAGCCACCCGACAGCGGGGTGGGCGATATGTCCTGGCCCTGTTCTCCAGTGGGTGCCCACGCCCATGGGGCGTGCAGCGTTCCGTTGACGACGTTCGGTTCGGAGCCCAGCACCTCCATCGTGTCGATCTCACCGCACGCGGGCCAGTTTTCCTGTTCGTAGGCTTCCTGGCCGAGCATCCAGAACTGCGCGACAAGCCCTTGACCCACTGGCACCTGGATGCGCGCTTCCACGAGCCCGTACTGAAATTTGAAGGTATTGAAGGTTTGCAACCTTGCCGAGGTGTAGGCGCGAGCGATCCCATCTGTGCCGGTGTATTTTTCCGCGCGAGCAGCTATCGCCAACTGACCCTGCCCATTCAGCTCCGCGTTGACAGCACGGGAGGTGTAGGTCTCGAGCTCTTCGTTGCCCCACCCGTCGCCGCCGGCGTCGAACTGCCACTGCGAGCCGGGAGACGCCCCTGCCGGTCCGCTGAATTCATCTGACCAGATCAGTTTCCTTTGCGCGGGCGCCGGCTTTTCAGGTGGCGATTCTTTTGTTTCAGGTTCTTCGGGCGCCGACGTCTTAGTTGGTTCTTTTCCGGCGGGCTCTTCCGAGCTCGGTGATTTTGCCGGTTCTTCGGGTGTGGTCGTCGTGTGTTCTTCGGACCCCGACGTTTTTGTGTGTTCTTCGGAGGGGGGAGATTTGACCGGTTCTTCAGGCGCAGACAATTTGGCGGGTTCTTTTGGCGCCGGAGGCTTGACCGGTTCTTTAGACACCGGAGTCTTGACAGGTTCTTTGGACGCCGGAGGCTCGGCCGGCGGAGCCGGCGCGGGGGACTCGGCCGGTTCTTCGGGCGTCTGAGGCCGTACGGGAAGGAGTTCGTCGGGAAATGACTCGCTAACGGGAGATGTCTGGACTCGTCTTGTCGGCTGCGCGGTATGGGTGGTTGGGGTGGGATTGCTCAGGTGCCCAGATTTGGCCTCCGCTTTCTTTGTGGCATGGGCCGCGGAGGTGCCCTTGGCGTTGTGTGTATGGCGTCGACGCTCGCTGCCACGTCGATGGCGCTCAGGACGACGGGACGGGGAGGACCTCGATGCGTGGTGCGCGGCGGCCGCTCCACTGTCGGGTATGGCCAGCGCAAACATCGCCATCGCCAAGCAGCTGACCGCCACCGTGCAGACGGACGGATAACGTGTCATTCATGTTTGTGTCGATCAAAATCACGCCACTGTTGAGCTGCTTAGGTGAAGCTGGACGCATGGCGCGATCTGAGTGCGCAGAGTCGGCAACCGGGGTTGCGCCGCCTTACCGTCGGGTAAATTCTCGCGACTATGGACAGATGTTCGAGACGCGCACCGGAGGCCTATAGCGATAGGTGCTCGAAGCGGTGCCCTCTGCTCAACCCGTGCGCGCCGAGCACGCGCGACGAGTGCACATGACGCGCGGTCGAGCTCTGCTCGCGCTTGCGGTGCTGGTAGGAATACTGGCCGCCTTCGCGCCCGCCTTCGCGCCCGCCTTCGCGCCCGCCTTCGCGCCCGGCGGTGGGCGCACGACACCAGTGGCCTTGACGGCCCGCGCGAACGCCACCACCCACAAACGCAAACCACGCCGCAAACACGCCAAGCCCGTGCCTTTGGCGGTGAGCGTCAAAGCTAACAAGCTCGTCAACGGCCGCGGCGAAACGGTTCGCCTCGTAGGTGTCAACCGCTCCGGAAGCCAGTACATGTGCGTGTTGGGCCGCGGCATTTTCGACGGTCCCACTGACGCCGCTTCGATCGCAGCGATGAAGACATGGCAGATAAACGTGGTCAGAGTGCCGCTGAACGAGGACTGCTGGCTTGGCATCAACGGGTTGAACCCCTCCTATTCAGGCCCCGCCTACCGCTCGGCGATCGAGGCGTATGTAGCCGAGCTGAACGCCGCTGGGCTCTACGTGATCCTCGAGGTCCACTGGAACGCGCCTGGCAGCGAAAGGTCAGACGGTCAGCGCGAAATGCTCGATGCGAGCCACGGCTACACCCTGTGGCAAAGCATCGCGACCGCCTTCAAGGGACACCCGGCGGTGCTATTCGACCTCTACAATGAGCCGCACGGACTGGGCGCTACCACCGAAGAACAATGGAGATGCTGGGAGCACGGGTGCGGCGAATACGCTGGTATGAGCGGCCTCGTAACAGCGGTGCGCGCAACGGGCGCCCGCAACGTGATCCTGCTCGGTGGCCTCAGCTGGGCCTCTGACGACTCCGAGTGGCTGCAACACGAGCCATACGACCCACTGCACCAGCTTGCCGCGACCTTCCACGTCTACTACGAACACACGCTGTGCACTGAAGAATCGTGCTGGAACAAGACATTGCTTCCGCTTGCCGCGCATGTGCCGCTGGTCAACGACGAGTTCGGCGAGTTGCAGTGCGGCGATCCCGCTGCGATCGCGTGGCTGAATGAATGGATGTCCTACGCGACTGCCCATGGTTTCTCGATGCTGGCCTGGACCTGGGACGCAAAAGCGGGCGAATGCTCTCAGTACCTCCTCACGAGCTACGCCATCTCTTTCACCCCATATGGCGCCGCGGTCGAGGCCTTCTACGTCAAGCACCCACGACATCAGGGTACTTGACGACAATCCGGTCTAAGAACCGCCGCCGGTTCTCATGGCTCGCGCAGGAACCGGACCAGCAGTGGGCTGACCGCCAGACAGATGAGTGCGTTGGCCCCGAGCCACGCTGCCGCCACACCCTCGATTCCGTGGCTGTGCGCCAGCGGGATCGCAGCTCCCAGGACGAGCACAAGCAGGGCTAGCTCTACCAGCGCCAGGCGACCGCCACGGCCCTGGGCCCGCGAGACCGCCGAGAACAATGCAATCACCGCACGGAAGACGCTTCCGCACAGCAGCAGGCGCAGTGCGACCGCGCCGTGTTCGGCGTATGTGGGACCGAACGGCAGCATCACCAGTGGTGCCACCAACGCCAGCAGCGCCGCGGCCGGCATCAGCAGGGTCAGCACCCGACGCGCAAAGACCCTAGTCAGCGTCCGCAAGCTCTCGTGGTTCAAGGTGGCCTCGACCACCAGCGAAGTGCAGGCGCTGTAGGCGAATGTGTCGAACGCAAGCACGATCGTAAATGGCATCGCAAAGTAAGCGCTCTGCCTCGCTCCAAGGGTCGCTATCACCAGCAGCGGCAACACGGTCAGCGTCGCCTGGGTGAAGACCGACGCCAGATAGTCCTGAGCTAGGAAGCGCGCCACCTGTCGTGCCCCGATGCGGGCAAATGAAGACTCCGCCACCACGCTGCTCAGGTGGCCCGGGATCGCGCGCCTGAACACCAGCAAGTTGACAGGGACCAGCAAGAGCGCCATCGGCAGCGCCCACGAGAGGAACACCCCGTTGGCCGTGCCGAGAGCAAGCAGGGCAGGCAACGCCGCTAGCTTGAGCACTCCGAACACCCCGTTCTTGACCGGTATCGACGGTGCTTGGCGTGTCGCGGTCAGGGCGGCGTCCTGCAGCGTGAACAGACCCCACAGCACCAGTGCCGCGACGAAGCCAACCGCCAGCGTCGTTTCGTTGCCCAGGTATGTCAATTGGCTCGATAGCCCCGGGGCGAGGATCACGAATGCGCCTCCCACCACAAGCGCCACCATTCCGGTCACTACGTATACCGCGCCAAGCACCCGTGCGCTCCGCTCGCCAAAATCTGGCAGGAAGCGGGCGATGCCATTGCCCATGTTCAGCTGGCACACCGTGGAAAGCTCGATCATCACGGAGATGAGCACTGTGTCCCTGCCCACCTCGACGGTGGTGTAAAGCCGTGCGGCGGCCACCCAAAAGACCATCCCCAGGACCGAGGTGATTGCTGTGTTGGCGAGCAGGCTGTAGGCGCTTCGCAGCAGGTGGCGCGATGCATGTGCGGGCTCGGCCGTGTGTGAGGCGGCGGACACCTACGTGTTCGTAGCTATTTCGCTCACACGGGCCTCAGATCCATGTCATTTGCCACCTCTCCCCGCAAAATGGCGATCAGGTGATCGAGGTCCTGGAATG
This sequence comes from Solirubrobacteraceae bacterium, assembly GCA_049287685.1. Taxonomy (GTDB): domain Bacteria; phylum Actinomycetota; class Thermoleophilia; order Solirubrobacterales; family Solirubrobacteraceae; genus Palsa-744. Next base: position 92,966 of record JBAQGH010000031.1, read on the forward strand.
CCGCGTTTCGCAACCCCTGCCGGACCCGTTCGTCGGCATCGAGGTCCGTTGACGTCCAGAATTCCGCTTTCCGACTTCCAGCGCCATGATGGTAGATGACATCGCCATATATGCCGCCCATGAGAAAATGGAAGTTCACGTCGTTGCTGCGCTGGAGTGGTGAGATCACACGCCCCTGACGTCGAAGCTCCTCTGTGATGTTCTGCCCGATGTCCTGGCCTCGCTTGCGGGCAAAGGACACGTCGAGGGCGCGCAGGTCCCGTCGGCGCACGCAAAGACCGCTGACGTGTACGAATGGGCGGATGGTTGGCGCCATCTCGTCCCTATATACGCCCGTCAACGCAGCGCCTCCTTCACATGCGTCGATTAGGATATCCAACCAGCTATCGTGGACCGGGAAAGAGTCAGTATCCAGCGTAACTATGTAGTCGAACTCGCTCGAAGTTTTGCTGACAAGATAATCGAGGGCTCTGGGGTGGGCCAGTTCCACAAGACGGCCGATACGCGAGCCTGGCCCACGATTGGCGATACGGCCGATGTGCGAGATCCAGCTCGGCGGTAGCACTCTCACGTCTCGGTGTTGGCTCATCAGTTCTCGGTGGCGCTCCAGGTGTGAGTTGTCGAATACGAGTACTTCATAGTCGCGGTTCTCGGAATGCCGCTCTATTTGCCGCAGGCAAAGGTCGATCCACGGGTATTCAAGGGTTTCGGCTTCGTTGTATTGGCCCCATTGGCCCCGTCTGTCGAATCCATTTACCACCAAGATGGCGACTCGTGGGGCGCTGCCGCCAGTCACTGTTGTACCGCTTTGCGAGCGGCCAGACGGCTCAGCTAGCATCAGGGCGTCTTTCTCGTTACGACGAAAGATGGCGACAACGGTGTCGATGCGCTGGAAGGCTTATGCCGCCTGCGATGACGGTCAGGGCGACCGTGGCGGCGCTTTTGCTCGCCCAAGAATCTCAATTCGAACTGATCTACCAACGGAGTTGCGCCCAGGAGAAGGTTTCGGAACTTGAGCTCGTGGGTCGTCCGAATCAGATGACCTTCCTCTGTCTCTACCACCAGTTCATATATGCGGACAACGCCGTTGTCGTACCAAAGCCGGAAATCCGGGGATTGCGCGACGGCTTTCTCGAGGCTCGCGAGCGCACCTGGTGGTGTGAGACGAAATACTTCGGCGTAAGTGGTCTCGTCCTTGTCGAACACGATGTAACCGTGTTTCGAGTATTCCTGGATCCTTGCAGCCACATCAGGCACTTGAACTGGACCCAGTTTTTGACCCACGAAGACGCTCTCGCTCAAGAGGTTTGGGTTGGCGTCGCCTTCAGGTCCCAAATATTCAGGATATGTTCCGCCATATCTAAACGGAAAGCCGGGCGCGGCGAGTACCAAGACCGACTGGGGACGAGCATGGTAGTAGAACCACTCACTGGCGCTGACTTCTGCGGGCTCAATCATATTTAGCTCTTCCTGGCCAAGGAAAGAGGGGACGAATAGGGCGGTAAACGCCGCGGCGACAAGCATCATAAGAGCCCATTTCAGCCGCCGACGGGGAATTGTCCACAATCCCCAGGCCATCAATGCTGCACACCACGGACTTGAGAACAATATGATCCGCAACGATGCCTCTCCTCCGTAATTTTGTCCGAACAGGACAAAGAACGGAGACATGGCAAGTACTACAAACGGCAGGGCTCGCGCCAACAATCCGCGCCTCAATAGGCGAAATGTGGCGGCGATGCTGCCAAGCCAGACGATCGCGATGAGGAGTAGCTCCGTATCTGTATTGAAGTCCTTTCCTGCCGTTGGCGAGTGGCCGAGCGTCGCGCCTTGACTTTGGGCGTTGTTGAATGGGTCGATACTGGTAAAGACCCCATAGTTGTGCTCAATGAAACGGAAGTTCGCAGCAAGGTATGCGAAGGTCATGGTGGCCATTGCGGCCAGCAGCCACCACGGACGGACGACGCCAGCAAACATTAGCAGGGCGATGCTCACGAGCAGCATATATGGAGTGAGTTGGTGGCTGGCGACAATTACGGCATCGATCCCCAAGACGACGGTGATTGCTGCCCAGCGAGGCCACTTTGCAACGTCCTCCGTTCGGACGGATGACTGGGGAGTTCGTCCTATACGCTCGATCCAGCGCGTAATTCGCGGCGAATAGGTCGGGTCGTTGACTCTCAACTGGCGCAGCAGAATCACAGTCAGTGCGAGGCCGAGAACCGACGCAAATGCCTGAGGGGAGTAGTAGGTCTGGCCAACCCAGTTTGTTATTACGAAGAAGAGTCCTGCGCAGGCGGCAATCCGGATCTCCCGCGTAACGGCCTTCACGGCTGCGATCACAAGGACCGTGTCGAGCAACAGAAAGACGAACTCGGCCCAGCCGGCGTATGCCTCCGGGTTGGTGTTACCCCCGAGTTGCGAAAACACCGCTCCAAGTGCGAAGAAACCAGGCCAGCGGTTGTAGATGTCTACGTTTGGGTTGGCCTTGCCCTGCGCCTCGAGGTAGCGGACGACGCCGATGTGCTTGTAGACCCAGGCGTAGTGCGGTTGGGCCGAGAGCACCGGGACGGTGCCAAAGAGGATGACGGCTACTACGACTATGTAGCCGACCATGATCACACCGCTCGTGCGGGACATCGTAATCGCGGCGACTGCGCCGACAACGGCTAGCGCCAGCGAGAGATACCAAGTGATTGGCAGTGCGGGCGGCAGGCCGTAGTCACCGAGGTCGTATGGGTTGACGTGCAGCAGCGACACCCGCCAGAGAACTAGCGCGAGGAGCATCGGAAGAGACAGCGCCAGCATGCGTAGCCGCGAGCTGGCAATCGTGGTCTGCGATGGCGTTGGTGCCAGGTCGCTTTCTGCGGTGACGGTTGGTTGAACCAGGGTGCTCACAGCGTCAGGTCCCGGTTGCGCCCGCTGGAGACTGGGCGGGCTTCCTGGCTATAGCGAGGCTGCAACGCAGATCCACGGCGAGTACCGCACATGCGACTGCCCCGAGCACGATCGCCCAGCCAAACGGATGCCACCAACCGGTCCACACCATTGCCAGCGCGCCGAAAGTCTCGATTGTGAGGCCGAGTCCGACGGCAAGTCCAAAAGCCTCGACCGCATCTTCTACCGGTAGGCGCGTGAGCAGCGCGCCGCCAGGAATGAGGCAAGCGGCGGCCAGTACCAGTAGGAGTCGTGCCGGGCCGTGTGATTGCAGTAGGCAAACGGCCACTGTCGCCGCTGCGAGCACGAGCAATAGGCCGTCGGCGGTGGCGCGACGGCGTGGGTCCTCTAGCCAACCTGTGCTTGAAGTGCTTGTTACGGAAGGGGGACCTGCAAGAGCCTGCTCGCCACGAGCACCATCCGCTGCCGCATGGGCACTCATCGCAAGGCCTCCAAACGACTGGCCAGATAGGCCAGCGGCCCGTAGAACAGGCCGATTCGCTCCAGACGGGTCAGGCTCGCGGGAAACGTATCTCCCCGTGTGGCGTTCTTACGCGACTCCGGGGCCGTGTAGTAGCGAGCGGCTTGCGGCACACGCGAGATCATTCCCCAGCGGTTGGGCCCCATCAGCAGGTGCTTGGTCAGCATCGCGCCGAGGGCGGCGCCGTAGTCGAAGGCGCGTCGTCGTAGATGTGCGTGAGTGTCGGGATGGCGGTGCCAGACTACCGCGCGCGGTTCGTAGGCTAGCCGGCTGCCGGCGTTCAGCACGCGGATGCAGATATCGAGATCCTCACAGCCGCGCGCGGGGGTGCCGGTGCCCAAGACCGGGTCGAAGCCGCCGAGTCGACGCAGAGCTGCTGTGCGGAACGCCATGTTAGCTCCAGAGCCGAAGTAGCCGGCCGTATAGGGGAACAGCGGCTGGTCGGGGGGCGGCTGCTCAAGCGAATAGATGCGTGGAAGAAAGCCCTTGGCGTAGCCGGCGAAGCGCTCCACGAGCAGCTGCGCCTGAGTCTCGAGCTCCAGCGGCAGGATCAGCCCCGTCACGCAATCGACATCCGGGTTCGCCGCGAAAGTGGCGCGGATCGCCGGCAGCCAGGCCGGATCGACGGTCACGTCGTCGTCGGTGAAGGCCACCAGCTCACCCTGTGCGGCGCGTAGGCCGGCATTACGAGCGCAGGCTAGGCCCGGGCGACGCTCCTCGACGTAGCGAATTCGCTCGTCGTCACCGAAACGCTCGTCAAGGGCACACTTGACCTTCGAGTGCGCAGGCCTGTTCTCGACGACGATCACCTCATAGGGACCGCTCGCGGCCGATTGGATCGTCTCGACACAGCGAACCGCTGTCTCGGTATCTGCGCAGGTCGCGATGACCACGCTCACTAGCGGCTGTGTCTCTGGCTCCGGCGTTCGGGCACTGTCCGCCGGATCAACCTCTATGGACCCGGTAGCCAGCCATTTGAGTGAGACCATGCCGTCAGGGTCGACCGGAAAGGAGCACCAGCCAAGTGGGTAGCCGTCCTGACGCACGAGCGCCAGCAGCTGGCGGTAGGGATGCCCACCGCTGCTGAGCGGCAACTGCAGATCGCCAGGGCATTGCTCCAGGTCGATCGTGCGCACGGCGATCGGCGTCTGCCCGTCGAGGCACTCGATCGACGTCTGAGAGAGGGGTATCGGGGGCGCGCTCACTGCCACGCTCCACCTCCCAGGCCGGTGCGGCGCCTGAATTTGCGCACGGCCCGGTAGCCGCGCGTTCGCAGCCGCTCTCCGTGCCAGGCATAGGGGGCCCCTTTGCCGTCGAGGATCTGGGCGATCTGCTCTGGGCTGGTGGCGGTGCCGACAGTGAAGCGCGCGATCGCCCAAGGGTCGTCGTCGGGGTGGGAGAGAGCGTTCTTGACCGCCGCTGCAGAGCTAAAGCCGGCGTCGATGACCGCCGCGCGCACGCGCGCGTCATATGCGCCGAAGGGATAGGCGAACGTGTCGACGCCGCGGTCGATGATCTGTTCAAGGGCTTGCTTGCTGTCTGACACTTCGCGCTTTATCTCCTCGATGTCAAGCTCGTCCAGCGGGGGATGGCTGACGGTATGTGCTCCCAACTCGACCGTCTCGGGCTGCCGTGCGAGCTGCTCGAGCTGCTCGCGGCGGATCATCGCGCCGCTGTCGATTTGACCGGTTGTGACATAAACGCTCGCGCGCAGGCCGCGCTCGCGCAGCAGCTCAATTGCACGCGGTGTGTCCTCGTAGGCGTCGTCGAAGGTGACGGCCACCGCGTGCTCCGCAAGCGGGTGCTCGCGGCGCAGCCCGGCGGCGATCTCGGCGACGCTGACCGGTGTGCGCCCGCTGCTCGCAATCGCATCGACGTGCCTTGCAAACTGCTCGTAGGGGACCGACAACGGGTCGGTCGCGGCCGCGGTGTCGGGTACTGCGTGATACAGCAGTACCGGGATTGCTCGAGAGCTCATCGCCGTCAAACGATCGCAGCAACTGAAGCGGCGTGAGTGGGTTGGCCGAGGAGGGGCCTTTGTCAACTCGCCTCGACGGGCGCTGCCTCCATGCTGTCAGCCACCGCCTCCATCACGTGATGGTGAACGTCCTCGCCGGAGTGCTGGTAGGCCTTGACGTCGGCTGAGGCGCGGCGCAGGCGCTCGCGCACGATCGTGCGCAGCACGCGGCCGCCGTCGCGGAACGTGCGCAGGTTGCTCTGCCCGTAGATGCGGTCGCTCTCGAAGCTCGGCACCTCACGGATGTCAAGCCCGGCGCGTGCGACGCGGATGTTGATGAGCGTCTCCACCTCAAAGCCGGTGCAGTCGACCTTCATCGCCCCGAGGCAGTGTCGCCAGAAGGCGTTGTAGCCGTAGCAGAGGTCGGAGTAGGAGGTACGGAAGAGGAAGTTCACGAGTCCGTTCAGTGCGCGATTGCCTGTGCGCCGCAGCGGCGTTATGTCAGAGCTCCCACCTCCCTCGCGAAAGCGCGAGCCCTTGGCGAAGTCGGCCCCTGCCACCAGCGTCTCGACGAAGGCGGGAATCTCGGTCGGGTCGGCCGAGCCATCCGCGTCAAGCATCACGAGGATGTCGCCGGTGGCGGCCTCGAAGCCGCAGCGCAGCGCGTCTCCCTTGCCGCGGTTCTGCTGCAGCACGATCTTGGCGTCGGGGCGCAGCAGGCGCACGACGTCGAGCGTGTCATCGGTCGAGAAGCCGTCGACGACGATTACCTCGTGCAGGTCGCGAGGCAGCTTCGCAAATACGTGTGGCAGGTTCTGGGCCTCGTTGAGCGTGGGAATGATCACGCTCACCTGCGGCCATCCTGCTGGCGCCCCGTCCTTACCCGAGCGATGCGCTGCGCCGACGATCGGCGTTCTTGCGCGCGGCTGAGGCTCGGGAGCTTCGCTCGCGATCGATTCCTGTTCGTCTACATGCCCTACGTGTTGTGCCCTTACGGCAAGCTTGCTATCTGCCAACCGCGACTGGTCCAAACCGCTCATCGCTTGATGTCCTTTAGTCGCTTCCATGCAACCCTCCCCCGACCCCGATATGTGTGTCTTACAAACGCGCGACTCGTTGGCTCTCTTTCGCAAAACCAAACGCATTGCAGGGAGTCAGACACTCCCCACTGGGAGAAACCTCCTAAGAAGTTCGCTTGCTGGCCACCACCCGCGGGCCGGCCCCACCGTGCCTGCCAGGCGTGCTTGAGCCGCACCCTAGCAGACTGGACGAATATTGGAAAGGCGTCTTTTTACATTTAAATTTGGTTCAAAAGAGTGAGATCGTGGTTCAGGGCAGTGGGACAATGGCTTGGCCATTTGTCCAAAATTTCGACTGGCGGAAAATTAGATTCCCACTAATAGAATGTCAAGCCTGGGCGGCGAGGGGCTGGCCACGGCCGCCGCGCCCTGGTGATGGGTCTGAAGCTACGCGCGTGCTGACCCAAAACAGCAGCGCGATCCCAATCGGGCAGGCAAGCCACGGGATCGAGTTGGGGTGCTTCAGCGGGTACAGCCAGTACTCGTCTCCGCCGGCCGCGTCGAACAGCAGGTGAGACACAATGATCGCCAACACCGACCAGCTGAGCCGCTTACTGCGACTGATGAGGTAGACCAGCAGCGTAAGCACAAACGCGAACAGCAGGCTGTGCGTGTCGGGCCTGTGGTTCAGGGTCTCGAGCGCGTGCGGGCGAAAGCTGCCGGCGGCCACGACGTGATCGAGATCGACGGCGGGGCCGCCGATGAAGGCGAGCGCACCGTAGAGAGCTCGTTTATTGCTACGCAGCACGATTGGCAGAACCACGAAGAGGCTGATGCCTCCGTGTATGAAGACCGCCCCCACCGCCGAGAGCGTCGGGTGCTGAGGCGAGGTGAGAAAAGGCCAGCCGCGGTAGGGGTGCATCGTTCGGCAGGTTATTGCTCAGCTCGACGGCCCGCTGCCGCAGGCTCTGCCTAGCGGTCCTCGAGCGAGCGCTGCAACGCCTCCAGCACTCGCACCACGCGCAGACCGCTTTGTCCATCCGAGCGCGGTGTCCTGCCTTCGCGGATGCAGTCGATGAAATGCTGGCACTCGAGGCGCAAGGGCTCAGCGTTGGCCAGACGCGGGGAGAAGGACTCGCCGGCGCGGGTTATGTACTCGCCCCATGAGCTTGCGTCCTCGTCAAAGCCCTTGTCGTAGACGGTCAGCTTGCCCTCTGTTCGCATGTCGTCGAATGTCGCCATGCGCTTGGAGCCGACGACGGTGATGCGCCGCTCCTTGTGGGGGTCGAGCCATGAGAGGTGCAGGTGAGCGACCTGCCCGGAAGGAAAGCGCAGGTAACAGAAGACGACATCCTGGACACCTCCACGCACATAAGACTCGCCGTGCGCCGAGCACTCGACCGGCTCCTCGCCGATCAGGTGCAAGACGACCGACACGTCGTGTGCACCCAGGCTCCACAGCGCATTCTCCTCGGCGCGCAGCTTGCCGAGGTTGACGCGGTTGCCGTATACGTAGTAGAGCGAGCCGAGCTCGTCCTCGTCGAGCAGCTCCTTCAGGCGAGTGACGGCGGGGTGGTACTCGAGCAGGTGCCCAACCATCAGGATGCGCCCAGCTTTCTCGGCCGCGTCCACCGCACGCTGGGCGTCTGCGACGGTCGTGGCCAGCGGCTTCTCGACAAAGCAGTGCTTGCCCGCTTCAAGCACGCGCGCGGCCAGCTCGGCGTGCGTGGGCACGGGCGTGGCCAGCACGACCGCGTCGAGCCCCGGGTCGGCGAGCAGCTCATCGATCTCGGCGCCGGTACGCACTCCAGGGAATGCGTCGGCCAGCTTGGCGCGGATCTGCTCGGAGCCGTCGCAAAGCCAGGTCAGCTCGCAGCCGTCGATCGCGGCGAAGTTACGCGCCAGGTTCGGGCCCCAGTAGCCCAGACCGACGACGCCGACGCGGATGGGCGTACCCGCGTCGGTCACGACTGTTGTCCCGCGGCAGAGCGCCCCTGCTCGCCCGCGCTAGACGTGAGCGCTCCAATCGCGGCCACACAACGCTCGGCTGCTTTGCCGTCGCCATAGAGCTGGGGATGGTTTTGGGGAATGGGTCGTGCCAGGGCCGAGAGAACACGCTCTATATCGAGATCGACGAGCGTGTTCCAGCGGCTTTGGACGGTCTCTACCCACTCGGTGTTGGATCTCAGCGTGATACAGGGCACCCCGGCAAGGTACGCCTCCTTCTGGACGCCACCGGAGTCGGTCAACACCGCGCGCGCATTCTGCACGAGCGCGCTGAAGCGCACATAGCCAAGCGGCTCGTACAAGGTCACGCCGTCGAGCGCCTGCAGTCGCTCTAGCAGCCCCGTTTCGCGTAGGCGCGCGCGTGTACGCGGGTGCACCGGGAAGATCACGCGTCCGGGCAGTGCGGCCACGACATCTACGAACATCTGCAGGCGCCGTGGATCGTCCACATTGCCGGCGCGGTGGGCGGTCAGCAGCAGGTACTCGCCGGCCTCGATGTCAAAACCGGCGAGAGCTTCGTTGTTCGCTCCAGCCGCGGTGCGCCACTTGAACGCAACATCGATCATCACATCCCCAACCATCTCGATCTTCCCCTGCGCCGACTCTTTCCTGAGGTTCTCCGCCGCCGTCTCAGACGCGCACAGCAACAGCTCGCTCATGTGGTCCGTGAGCACTCGGTTGAGCTCCTCGGGCATCGCACGGTCGAACGAGCGCATGCCGGCCTCGACGTGGACCACCGGTACCCCACGCTGGGCGCTTGCCAGCGCGCCTGCAAGCGTCGAGTTGGTGTCGCCGTAGACGAGCACCGCATCGGGCTCGACCTCGGCCAGCAGCGGCTCCAGCGCCGCCAGCATGCGCGCGGTCTGCGAAGTGTTCGAGCCGCCGCCGATCCCGAGCTCTCGCTCGGGAGCCTGCAGCCCGAGCTCTGAGAAGAACACGCTGGAGAGCGAGTCGTCGTAGTGCTGGCCGGTGTGCACAAGGATCTCCTCGTGCTGGGCGCGCAGGGGCCCTGAGACGGCAGCCGCCTTGATGAACTGCGGCCGATTGCCTACGACTGTGAGGACGCGCACGGGTGCAACCCTACGCGCCCGGCAGACGCGATGTCCGTGGGCCGCCTATCGGGTTGCCGCTCGCCAAGCGTGTGCTTGTCAGGCGGCTGCGCCGACGACCGAAGTGGACCAGTCGATCACCGACGTCGGCTTGACCACGTGGCGGGAAAGCCCAAGTTCCTTCGGCTCCAAGCCGAGCGCCAGTCCGACGAGCTGCGGCAAGTGCAAGACCGGCATGTTCAAGTCGCGCCCAACCACTTTCTCGGCGAGCGGCTGCTGCATGTCGAGGTTCAGGTGGCACAGCGGGCAGGGAGTCACAAGGCAGTCGGCGTCGGCGTCAACGGCGTCGCCGAGGTGGCGCCCGGCCTGCTTGAGCGAGGCCTCCTTGTTCATCGTGATGATCGGGAAGCCGCAGCACTTGCGCATCCCGGCGTACTCGATCACGGTTCCGCCAAGCGCCTCGATCAGCTGCTCGAGGTAATGGTCGCGAGGGTGCTCTGAGTCGATGCCCAAACGGTCGCGAGGCCGCACGATGTAGCAACCGTAGAACGGCCCGACTTTGAGGTTTGTCAGTGGACGCTTGACCATCCCGCGCAGGTTGTCCAGGCCGATCTCCTCGACCAGCAACCAGAGAAAATTCTTGTTGGTGAGGCCCTTCTCATAGCTCAGTCCCTCGTCGGCAAGGGTGGAGTTGACCTGCGCCCTGTACTTGGCGTTGGCATCCAACCGCTCCTGGCACTCGCCTTGGGCGCCTTGGCAGGTGGAGCAGATGTTCATCATCAGCTCCGCCCCCTGAACTTGCTGGGCCAGCGCGAACGTGCGCGCGTTGAGCGTGTCGGCAAGCTCCTGGTTGTGCTCGGCGATCACGCCGGCTCCGCAGCAGCTGGCGCGGTCGAGCTCGACCAGCTCGATGTCGAGCAGCGGAGCAACCTTTGCCATAGAGCCGTGCAGCTCGGGAGTAAAGCCCCTGCTCACGCAGCCGGGCCAGTAGGCGACCTTCATGTGTTGCTCCCTTCGCGTGCTGGGCCCGTGCAGAGGTCGATGGTCATGCGCTTGCCTCGGGTGCGGAGGCGCCCTCGCCCGCGCCGATGCCTACCGGCGTCTGCTCGGCGTCTTCGTCCTCGCCGGAGATGTACAGGTTCAGCTCGTAGCGCTCAGGCTTGCTCTCGACCTTCTCGTAGATCCGCTTGACCGCGTTCAAGTCCTGCTTGGGAATCTTGTGTCCGAAGATCGCGATCTTGATGCTCATCTTGCGTTTCATCACGCCACGGATCGCAACCGGCAGCGAGCTGAGCAGCTCCTTGCCGGCAGCGGGATGGAACTTGCCAAACCAAGAGTTGCCGCCGTATGAGCGAGGAATCATCTCCGCCTCGTGCAACAGCCCATAGTCCTTGATCAGCGTCACGACGGTTTCCTCGTGGCGGTGGCCGTTGTTCTGGTCGTTGATGTGCTGATCGGCGCCGGCGATCCGCCTGAGCCGCATGATCTGCCCCATCGGATTGACGTCCTTCGGACAGGCCTCGATGCACTTGAAGCAGTGCGTGCAGTCATAGATGCCCTGCGGGTCTTCGCTCAGGTCGAGCAACCGCTCACGCTGTTCTTCGTCGCGAGGATCGCCGACGAAACGGTAGGCCTTGGCAAGCGCGGCCGGCCCGATGAAGCCGGGGTCGACCTCCATCGCCAAGCAGTCCGACACGCAGGCCCCGCACTGGATGCAGGCCATCGTCTGGGTGATGTCGACCATCGACTCGCGCGGCACGATGTGCTCGCGCTCGGGCTGGGGGCCCTCGTTGATCAGCCACGGGGTCACGCGCTGCACCTTCTTCCAGTGCACGGCGTCCATGTCGACGATCATGTCCTTGATCACGGGCATGTTGCCCATCGGCTCGACCTCGATCACGCCGTCCTTGCTGGATGCACGCGCATGGTCGAGGTGGGTGTGGCAGGCAAGCCCGGGTTCGCCGTTGATGCGCACGCCGCAAGAGCCGCAGATCGCGGCACGACAGGAGCAGCGGATACCGATCGAGCCATCGAACTTCGCCTTGGCCTGCAGAATGCCCTCGAGCACAGAGCGGTGGGGCTCCAGCTCGATCGTGTGCTCGTCCCAGTAGGGCGCCTCGCCCGACTCGGGGTCATAGCGGCGCATCCTCAGCGTGAACTGCTCCGGCGGCTTATGGGTTTCGGCCATCAGCTTGCCTTCCTTGCTGTCGGGCGGGCCCTCCCGCGCGCGCGGGAGGCATGTGAAAGGGAGCGTGCCGAAGAGGGGATATCGACAGGGAACGTGTCGAAAGGTGGGTTATCGAAAGGGGGGGGTGTCGAGCGCATCAGTATTTCCGCTCCTCGGGCTCCCACTGGGTCATCGTCACGGGCGAGTAGCTCACCCGCGGACCATCTCCGTTCAAGCTGATGTCTATGTGCTTGAGCCACTGCTCGTCGTTGCGCTCGGGGAAGTCGGTGCGGAACTGTGCCCCGCGCGACTCCTTGCGCTCGATCGCCCCAACGACGGTCGCCTCGGCGCAGTCGAGCATGTAGCCAAGCTCGATCGCCCCCAGCACGTCCTGGTTGAAGACGGTGCCTTTGTCGTCGATGTAGGCGTCCTTGGACTCGGCTTGCAGGCGCTTGACGATCTCATGCGCCTTGTCGAGCCCTTCTTGGTCGCGGTACACCGCGACGTACTGGTTCATGGTCTCGCCGAGCTCGCGCTTGATCTCTGACACCCTGCGTCCTGTGCGCGGGCGCGCGATGATCGCGTCGATCATGCCCACGTCCTTGCGCAGCTGAGCGTCGGTGGCGTCGGGCAGGGCCATGCTCGCCGCTCGTACCGCGGCATGTTCGCCAGCGCGCCGGCCAAAGATAAGAGTGTCGAGCAGCGAGTTGGCACCGAGGCGGTTGCCGCCGTGCACCGACACACACGCGACCTCGCCGGCCGCATACAGGCCCTCGACCGAGGTGGCGCCGTTCACGTCGGTCTTCACACCGCCCATGATGTAGTGCTGGCCCGGGCGGATCATGATCGGCTCGCGGGTGATGTCCACGCCGGCGAAGTCCTTGCCGATGTTGACGATCTCGCGCAATGCCTCCAAGGTGCGCTTGCGCGGCACCTTCGTGATGTCCAGGTAGATCCCGTCTTTGTTGGCGCCCACGCCGCGCCCCTCGAGGATCTCGGTCTGCTCGGCGCGAGAGACCACGTCGCGAGAAGCAAGCTCCATCTTGTTGGGTGCGTACTTCTCCATGAAGCGCTCGCCCTCGGAGTTCAGCAGCACAGCACCCTCGCCGCGCGCCCCCTCGGTGATCAGCAGGCCGTTCTCCACGAGCGTGGTCGGGTGGTACTGGACCATCTCCATGTCCATCAGCGGAGCCCCGATGCGGTAGGCCTGGGCGATCCCGTCGCCGGTCACGATCAGCGCGTTGGTCGTCGGCGAGTACACCTGGCCGGCGCCGCCGCAAGCGAGGATCACGTTCTTGGCCTGCAAGGTCTCCATGCGACCCGAGCGCACGTCACGCGCCACGACCCCGCAGCAGCGCCCGCTGTCGTCCTGCAACAGCGAGGTCACGAACCACTCCTCGTAGCGCTCGACCTGTTCGTGGTGCTTCATCAGCTGCTCGTAGAGCACGTGCAGAATCGCCTGCCCGGTGATGTCGGCGACGTAGGCAGTGCGCTTCATCGAAGCGCCACCGAAAGCCCGCAGGTCCAGTTCGCCGTTGTCGTTGCGGTGGAAGGTCACACCGATGTGCTCCAGGTGCATCACCTCTTGGGGTGCCTCCGAGCACATGATTTCGATCGCGTCCTGGTCGCCGAGGAAATCGGAGCCCTTGACGGTGTCATACGCGTGCGAGCGCCAATCGTCAGCGACGTTGATCGCCGCGTTGATGCCGCCCGCGGCAGCCACCGAGTGGGAGCGCACCGGATGGACCTTGCTGAGGATTGCGACGCTCGCGCCAGACTCCGCGGCGGCGAGCGCGGCACGCTGGCCCGCGAGACCTGCGCCGATGATCAATACGTCATGTGCTGGCATGGATTCCTGGAGGCTCGAAGGAGAGGGGCGGTGTCTGCGGCCTGGACTCTATAACGCGGGACCGGACGGGGATCGCCACATGCGTTACAGAAGCCATTGCGCCAGAGGTGTCCATGTTCTGAAATGGCGATGCCCGCATGCGCGCGCGGGGCATCGCCCTTTTATGAACGCCCGCCAGCAAGCCCGCCGGCAGGGTTGAGCGCTTGGCGGATCTGGGCGACGGTGACGGTGCCGCGCAGGATGCCATCGGCATCCACGGCGACCATCCCGCCAAGCCGCCCCAGTGCCTCGCTGCGCAGCAGCGACTCCAGGGGCTCATGTTCGTCGATACGCACCTGCAGATCCTGCTCGAGCACGTCGCCGATCTCCAGGGCCGGCCGACCGGCCGCGATCTCCGCGTCGACTCGCTCGGAGCGGACCACGCCAAGGAAGTGGCGAGCCTGGTCCACGACCGCAAACCAGGGGCTGCGGTAGCGGGCGAAGAACTGCTCCTGGGCGTCCAACAGCTTCAGTTCGGCGGGGATCGTGGTCGGCTCGCGATCCATGATGTCCTTCACACGCACGCTCTGGATGCGCTGGCCCATCGCCCCCTGCATCACCGCGCCACCGGATGCCTGATAGAGGATCAGACCGAGCACCAGGGTGAACAGGCCGAAGCTGTTGCCCTCCAGCAGCGCGAGCAGACCCACGAGGCCGAGCACCATGGCAAAGCCCTGGCCGGCGCGGCCGGTGATGCGCGTGCCGCGATGGCGGTCGCCGGTGCGCCACCAGATGACGGCGCGCGCGATCCGCCCTCCGTCGAGCGGAAAGGCCGGCACGAGGTTGAACAGCAAGAGCGCCGCGTTGATGAACACAAGCCAAGCCAGGAGCGCCACCGCCGGCGTGATCGTGAAGCCTTCTTCCAGCAGCAGGGCTCCGAAGAAGTGCCCGCCGGGGGCAAGCGCGAGCGTCGCTACCGCGCAGATGAGCAGCGCCAGCAGCGTTCCGGCGGGGCCGGCGACGGAGATCTTGAATTCCTCTCCCGGTGTCTCCGGTTCGCGCGCCGGACGCGCCATACCTCCGAAGAACCACAGGTCGATGCCGAGGATCGGGATGCCCAGGCGCCGCGAGACGAGCGCGTGCCCCAGCTCGTGCAGGATCAGCGAGGCGAAGTAGCCGAGCGCGCCGACGACGGCCACCACATAGGCCGTGCTGCTCGATCCGCCCAGGATGTCGTGGAAGTACTGGGACAGGTAAAGGATCAGGAAGAAGAGGACAAAGAACCAGCTGATGCTGACGCCCACCCTGATGCCGAAGATGCGCGCTACCTGAATGTTGCCGGGCATGCGCCGCGGTGCTCTTGTGGCCATAACTTGATCTTAGGCTGGCGGTGCTCGAGCCGGGCGTTTAGACCTGTACGCGGCCGCGCTCGATGATCGCCTCGAAGTCACTGCCGGCTGGCAAAGTGCCGTACTCGAGCCCGCCATCGCCGCCGAGGCGCGAGGCGCAGAAGGCGTCGGCTACAGCCGGCGCTCCATGGCGAACCAGCAGCGAGCCCTGCAGCGCCAGCGCCATACCCTCGACCACGCGACGTGCGCGCATCTCGAGCGTCATGGGGTCTGCGAACTGACGCTCCAGCTTCTTGACGTGCTCGTCCAAGCGCGCGTCGGCTCCCTCGGCCTGCTTGACCTCGTGCATGAACACCTCCAAAGTGCGCGGTGTGCGCACGAGCGCGCGCAACACGTCGAGGCTCATCACGTTGCCCGAGCCCTCCCAGATCGAGGCCAGCGGCGCCTCGCGGTACAGGCGCGGCATGCCGGACTCCTCGACGTAGCCGTTGCCACCGAGGCACTCCAAGGACTCGAAGGCGTGATTGGGCGCGCGCTTGCAGACCCAGTACTTGCCGACGGCCGTGGCCAGGCGCTTGAACAGGTGGGCATCGTTCAACTCGTTCTCGCCCCGAGCGGGCCCCTCGGCGCCGGCTTCGTCGTAGGCGCGTGCCAGGCGCATCGCCAGTGCCGTCGCGGCCTCGGACTCGACGCACAGGTCGGCAAGCACGTTGCGCATCAGCGGCTGCTCGATCAGCAGCTTGCCGAAGGCCGAGCGGTGTGCTGCATGGTGAGTGGCCTGCACGACCCCCGCGCGCATGCCGGCGGCGGCGCCGATCACACAATCCAGCCGCGTGTGGCCAACCATCTCGATGATCGTCGGTACGCCGCGTCCCGGCTCCCCCACCATACGTGCCCATGTGCCATGGAATTCGACCTCGCTGGAGGCGTTGGAGTGGTTGCCAAGCTTGTCCTTCAAGCGCTGGATGTGAAAAGCGTTGCGCCTACCGTCGGGCAGGACGCGCGGCATCAGGAAGCAGGAGAGGCCCTCGTCGGTTTGGGCCAGCACGAGGAACAGGTCGGACATCGGCGCCGAGCAGAACCACTTGTGGCCTGTCAGCTCGTACTCCGCGCCGCCACCGCCGCCGCCCAGCGGCCGCGCGACGGTCGTGTTGGCTTTCACGTCCGAGCCGCCCTGCTTCTCGGTCATCGCCATGCCCGCGATCGCCGAGCCCTTCTCGTTTGCCGGGATCAGGCGTGGGTCATAGGTATTGGCCGTCACCAATGGCCCCCACTCGGCCAGCAGCTCAGGCTGCGCTCGCAATGCCGGCAGGACAGCGAAGGTCATCGTGATCGGGCAGGCAAAGCCCGCCTCGGCCTGCATCGCGGTCATGTAAAGCGCAGCACGTGCGGCGTGCGGCGAGGGCTCGGTGCTGGTCCAGGGCAGCGAGTGCAGCTCGTGCTCGACGCCCATCTTCATAAGCTGATGCCAGGCAGGGTGGAACTCGACCTCGTCGATGCGATGCCCGTAGCGATCGTGGGTTCTCAAGACCGGCTTGTTCTCGTTCGCCAGGCGCCCCCAGAGGATGGGATTCCCACCCGCCCGGTTCCCACCCACCCCGTCGCTGCCGACGAACCTGCCCAGCTCGGCCGCCCGTGGCAGCGCCCAAGCGGCACCCTCGCGCTTTATGGCCTCCACAAGCGGGGTATTGCTGGAGAACACGTCCACCCCTTCCAGCGGAGGGACCTGGTTGGCGACGGTGTGGGTCTGCCATGTGTCTTGTGCTGAGACGGTGGCCATCACATGAAAGGTTACCCGCTCGGCCTGCCCGCGATAGCATCGCCGCGCGGAGGGTGGGAACTTATATTTATCGCTACGCGAGGATCGACACATGGTCAAGATCAAGGTGCAAAACCCAGTCATCGAGCTCGACGGCGACGAGATGACGCGAATCATCTGGTCCTTCATCAAGGAGCAGCTGATCCTGCCCTACCTGGATATCGACCTGAAGTACTACGACCTCTCGATCGAGAGCCGCGACGCCACCGAGGACGCGATCACCGTCGAAGCGGCCAACGCGATCAAGCAGTACGGCGTCGGGGTGAAGTGCGCCACGATCACCCCTGACGAGGTGCGCGTGGAGGAGTTCGGCCTCAAGCAGATGTACCGCTCGCCCAACGGCACTGTGCGCAACATCCTCGGTGGGGTCATCTTCCGCGAGCCGATCGTGATATCCAACATCCCCCGCCTGGTGCCAGGCTGGACCAAGCCGATTGTGATCGGCCGTCACGCTTTCGGCGACCAGTACCGCGCCACCGACATGGTGGTGGCAGGCGCGGGCAAGCTGATGCTCACCTTCACACCGACCGACGGCAGCGAGCCGATCGAGTTGGACGTGTACGACTTCCCAGGCGGGGGCATCGCGATGGCGATGTACAACCTCGACGAGTCGATCCGCGACTTCGCGCGCGCCTCGATGCGCTACGGCCTCGATCGCGGCTATCCCGTGTACCTGTCTACCAAGAACACGATCCTCAAGCGCTATGACGGACGCTTCAAGGATCTCTTCCAGGAGATCTACGAGTCTGAGTTCAAGCAGGACTTCGAGGCTGCCGGCATAACCTATGAACACCGCCTGATCGACGACATGGTGGCCGCCTCGCTGAAGTGGGAGGGCGGCTACGTGTGGGCTTGCAAGAACTACGACGGCGACGTGCAATCGGACACGGTTGCCCAGGGCTTCGGCTCGCTAGGCCTGATGACGAGCGTGCTGATGAGCGCCGACGGCAAGACCGTCGAGGCGGAGGCGGCGCACGGCACGGTCACACGCCACTACCGCATGCACCAACAGGGCAAGCCCACCTCCACCAACCCGATTGCCTCCATCTTTGCGTGGACGCGCGGGCTCTCGGCGCGTGGGCGCATGGACGACACGCCCGAGGTGAGCGAGTTCGCAGACACGCTCGAGCGCGTTTGCGTACAAACGGTCGAAGCAGGCAACATGACCAAGGATCTCGCCGTCTTGATCGGCCCTGACCAGGAGTGGCAGACCACGCAGGAGTTCCTCGCATCGATCGACGAGAACCTCGAGCGCGCGATGGCATGATCGGTAGGCGCAGTCGCCTTGCACGGTATAGGCGCCGCCACCCTGCGCGCGTAAGCGAGCCTTCCCCACGACCATTTTGAAAATCGACACCCAATCAGGAGCTGAGAATCCGTGAGCAATCCCGTACGAGTCACCGTCACAGGCGCGGCCGGCCAGATCGGCTACAGCCTCGTGTTTCGCATCGCAAGTGGGCAGCTGCTGGGCCCCGATCAGCCGGTCGACCTGCGGCTGCAGGAGATTCCCCCGGCGATGGGGGCGCTTGAGGGCGTGGCGATGGAGATCGTCGACTGTGCCTTCCCGCTGCTTGAGAACCTCGACCTGCACGACAATCCGCAGGAAGCGTTCGACGGTGTCAACATCGCGCTGCTCGTCGGCTCGCGTCCGCGCACGAAGGGTATGGAGCGCGCCGAGCTGCTGGGCGAGAACGGCAAGATCTTCACCGGACAGGGCAAAGCGCTGAACGAGCGCGCCGCAAGCGACCTGAAGGTGCTCGTCGTGGGCAATCCCGCCAACACCAACTGCCTGATCGCGATGAACAATGCACAGGACATACCGCGCGAGCGCTTCACCGCTATGTTGCGCCTCGATCACAACCGCGCGGTGGCTCAGCTCGCCAACAAGGTGGCGGTGTCTGTCAGCGACGTGAGCAAGATGGGCGTGTGGGGCAACCACTCGCCGACCATGTACCCAGACCTGTTTCACGCCGAGATCAAGGGCGAGCAGGCGGCGAAGGTCGTCGACGACCAGGCCTGGATAGAGAACGACTTCCTGCCCAACGTCGGCAAGCGTGGTGCGGCGATCATCGAGGCGCGCGGCGCCTCCAGCGCCGCATCAGCTGCCAACGCCGCGATCGATCACATGCGCGATTGGGTGAGTGGCACCAGCGACTGGGTATCGATGGGCGTCCCCTCCGACGGCTCCTACGGCGTGCCCGAGGGCCTCATCAGCGGCTTCCCGTGCACCTGCTCGAACGGAGAGTGGTCGATCGTGCAGGGCCTCGACATCGACGATTTCTCCCGCTCGAAGATCGACGCCTCGGTAGCGGAGCTAACCGGAGAGCGCGACACGGTTTCGAGCCAGGGGCTTATCTAAACCGTCCCCTTAACGAAAAACGGCCGGGTCGCAGGCGCGAACCCGGCCGTTATCGTTGCTACCAAA
>JBAQGH010000032.1:0-18148 GCA_049287685.1 Solirubrobacteraceae bacterium
GTCGTGATCGACTCGCAGGCCTCGCGCCGCCAGCAGGGCGGACCGGCCAACCAGCCCGTGCGCCGTCCACGGCGCGGGCGCCGACGTAGAGGCACCTATGACGAGACCATCGCCCCGATCGACACGACCGCGATGGAGGCCACCGACCTGATCCGCGTGAACTCAGGCTCGACCGTCAAGGACGTCGCCGAGTATCTCGGCGTGCCCGTGCCGGAGATCATCAAGAAGCTGATGATGCTCGGTGAGATGGCCACGCTCACGCAGACGCTCTCCGACGACGCGATCCAGGTGCTGGCCGACGAATTCGAGAAGAAGATCGAGATTGTCCATGCAGCCGACGATGTGGAAGTCGAGCCGGTCTTCCAGGACGACGAGCAGGATCTCGTCGACCGCCCGCCCGTCGTCACGATCATGGGCCACGTCGACCACGGCAAGACATCGTTGTTGGACGCGATCCGCCAGACCGAGGTGGCCGCCGGCGAGGCTGGCGGCATCACGCAGCACATCGGCGCCTATCAGGTCCACCACGGCGAGAAGGTGATCACCTTCCTCGACACGCCAGGCCACGAGGCGTTCACCGCGATGCGCGCACGCGGCGCGCAGGTGACCGACCTGGCGGTGATCGTGGTTGCCGCCGACGATGGCGTCAAGCCGCAGACCGAGGAGGCGATCGACCACGCCAAGGCTGCCGAAGTGCCGATCGTCGTCGCCGTCAACAAGATCGACAAGGAGGGGGCACAGCCAGAGCGGGTGCGCACCGAACTCACCCAGCACGGGCTACAGCCCGCGGAGTGGGGTGGAGAGATCGAGTTCGTCGACGTCAGCGCCAAGACGCGCGAGAACCTCGACGGGCTGCTCGACACGATCCAGCTCGTCACCGATCTGGAGGAGCTGAAGGCCAATCGTGACGCGATGGCATCGGGCACCGTGATCGAGTCAAAGCTCGATCCTGGACGCGGCCCGGTCGTGAGCATTCTGATCCAGCGCGGCACCCTGCAAGTTGGCGATGCGCTCGTCGCTGGCGCCAGCTTCGGGCGCGTGCGCGCGATGCACGATTTCACCGGTGCCCGCGTAAAGACGGCCGAGCCGGGCGAGCCAGTCGAGGTGCTCGGCTTCGACGGCGTGCCAGAGGCAGGCGAATTCGTGCGCGCCGTCGAGAACGAGCGCCGTGCTCGCCAGCTTGCCGGCGAGCGCGCCAACCGCCTGAAGACCGAGGCGCTCGCACGCCGCTCCGGGCGCAAGGTCTCGCTCGAGGATGTATTCAAGCTCGCGCAGGAAGGCACCGTCAAGGAGCTCAGTCTCGTGATCAAGGCCGACGTTGCCGGGTCGCTGGAGGCGATCGAGGACGAGATCGCAAAGCTTCCCCAGGACGAGGTATCGGTCAACATCATCCACCGCGGCGTGGGCGGCATCAACGAGTCCGACGTGATGTTGGCCTCGGCCTCTTCAGGCTTGATCCTGGCATTCAACGTGCGACCTGTCGGCGACGCGCGTCAGCTGGCCGATCGCGAGGGCGTGGAGATCCGCTCCTACTCGGTCATCTACCGCGCGATCGAAGAGCTGCGCGCCGCGATGCAGGGAATGCTCGAGCCAACCGAGGTCGAGACATCACTCGGCCAGGCCGAGGTCCGCCAGCTGTTCAAGGCCTCGCGCATCGGCACGATCGCCGGCTCGCACGTCAGCGAGGGCAAGGTCACACGCGGAGCGCGCGTACGCGTGGTGCGCGAGGGCACGGTCATCTACGACACGACCATCGCCAGCCTGCGTCGCTTCAACGAGGACGCACGCGAGGTTAGCGCTGGCTACGAGTGTGGAATCGTGCTCACCAACTTCCAAGACCTGCGCGAGGGTGACATCCTCGAGACGTACGAGACCCGTCTCCAGGAGCGCCAGCTAGCCTGAGACAGCCCCTTTGACAAAGGGTGGCTCATGCAAGTGGCTGTGCAAGTCGGATCTTTCGAGGGACGTGAACGGGTAGGATGAGCTCAGAGCGTATGCGTCGTGTGGATGAGGCGATCAGGCAGGTGATCGGCGACGCTCTGGCCTCAGACTTGAAGGACCCGAGGGTGGGATTTGTGACCGTAACCGATGTCAAGACAAGCCCTGATTTGAGCCATGCGCGCGTATACGTGAGCGTACTCGGCGAGCCCGAGGCACGCGAAGACACGCTGGCCGGACTACGTAGCGCGCACGGCTATCTGCAGGGTCGCATCGCGCGCGAGCTGACGCTCAAGCGCACTCCCACGCTCGAGTTCTCATACGACGACACCACCGATCGCGCGCTGCGCGTGGACGCCCTGATCGAGGCCGAGATCGAAGGTGGGCAGGCATGAGCAGCGCCGATTCGATCGAGCAGACACGCCGGTTTGTGCTCGAGCGGATCCGCGCCGACACAAGCTTCGTCGTGGCCACCCACGAGAACCCGGACGGGGATGCGCTGGGCTCGCTGATCGGGATGCACGGCCTGCTCACGGCTTTGGGCAAGAGCTCGGAGATGTTCATCTCACCCAGCGATCTGCCGCTCCCACGCGAGTATCGCTGCCCGGCGCTGGAGCACGCCATCCAGGCCGCGCCCGCCGACATCGGCGAGCGCACCGTGGTGATGCTCGACTGCGGCAACATCGATCGCAACCCAGCCGCGGTCCTGCAACACGGAGCGCATCTGCTCAATATCGACCACCACCACGACAACACACTGTTCGGCAGTCTCAACCTCGTCGACCCCTCCGCCTCGTGCACGGCGGAGATCGTTTGGGATCTGATGCACGGTCTTGAAGTCGCGCAGACCGCAGCTATCGCTGAGGCCCTGTACATCGGGCTCGTCACCGACACCGGCAGATTCATGTACGAGAACACCGGCCCGCGCGCGCACCGGATGGCCGCCGAGCTGATCGCCGCCGGCGTCAACGTTGCGGCGGTCAACACGCGGCTGTATGAGGATCTTCCGCCCGCCAGGCTCACGCTGCTGGGTGTCGCGCTGGAGCGCATTCAGCGCTTCGACGGCGGCGAGCTGACACTTGTCGCACTGGACGCCGAGGACTTTGCGCGCGCCGGCGCGGAGGAAAGCTTCTCCGAGGGGATCGTCGACCACCTGCGCTCGATCGCTGCCACCAAGGTCGCCGTGCTGATTCGCGAGCTGCTGGCGCCGGAGAGCCGTGGCAAGCGCAAGGTCTCGCTGCGCGCCACCGGCGACGACGTCGACGTATCGGCGATCGCGCGTACCCAGGGCGGCGGCGGTCATCGCCGCGCCGCCGGCTTCTCCAGCACCCTGGAAGCGCACGAGCTGATCGAGTTGTTGCGCCACGAGCTGGCCGCACAACTGCACCCGGCGCCGAATGGGCCGGCCGTTCCGACGCTCGCATAATCGCTCCGCCGACGCATCCGCCTGGGCCGTTGTGCCAGAGCGTCAATATCCTCACGTGGAGCGCGGATTCGAGATGGACGGCATCCTGCTGATCGACAAGCCCGTGGGGATCACCTCACACGACGTGGTCGCGCGCGTGCGCCGTTCGCTGGAAGGCGCCAAGACCGGGCACGCGGGCACGCTCGACCCGTTTGCCAGCGGACTCTTGGTTGTGCTCGTCGGCAGGGCCACAAAGCTGCAGAGCCGGATCATGGAACTGCCCAAGCGCTATGAGACCGTGGCGCGTCTCGGCGCTCGCTCCAGCACCGGAGACCCAGAGGGCGAGATCACCGAGACCGGCAAGCTGCCACCCGATCCACCGTCCCTGCCGACAGGTGAGATTCGTCAGCGCCCGCCGATCTACTCCGCGATCAAGGTCAAAGGCGAGCGCGCTTACCGCAAGGCCCGCCGCGGCGAGAGCTTTCAGATGCCCGAGCGGATGGTGACTGTGAGCCGCTTCGAGCAGACTTGGCGCACCCAGAGCGAACCGGCCACGTCGGCCGCGGCCGACGTGGCCGTGCGCGCCGGCTATCTGATCGAGTGCTCCTCGGGCACCTATGTACGCTCGCTGATCGCGGATCTGGGCGACGCATACTGCGAGGAGCTACGACGCACCGCGATCGGGCCATTCGACGTGACGCAGGCCGGCGAGCCGCCGCTACGCGGGCAAAGTTGGACGGACCCTCCGCTGCTGAGTATCGAGCACGCGCTGGCGGAGACCGAGCGCTTCGAAGCGCAGTCCCGTGAGGCTGCCAAGCGTATCTCCCATCCGTGACATAGGCTTGCGGCGTGAAGATCACTCGACTGCCCGACGTGGAGGGCAAAGAGCGACGCGTGGCGGTCGGCTCATTCGACGGAGTCCACCTCGGCCACCGCGAGGTGATTCGCGGCTCTGACAGCGTGCTCACGTTCGACCCGCACCCGACGGCGATCGTCGCGCCACAGCACACGCCGAAGCTGCTCACCTCGCTCGAGGTCAAGGCCGAGCTGGTGGCGGCACTCGGTGTACAGGAGCTGATTCTGATCCCCTTCGACGCTGACTTCGCCAAGCGCAGCGCACAGGAGTTCATCGACGACGTGCTCGTCGGCGCGCTCGACGCTACATACGTGTCGGTCGGTGAGAACTTCCGCTTCGGCAACCGCGCCAAGGGCGATCCGCGGATGCTCGTCGAAGACGAGCGCTTCGAGGCGCGCGTGGCACCGCTATTGGAGGTCGAGGGGGAGATCGTCTCCTCCAGCCATATACGAGGGCTCGTCTTGGCAGGCGAGGTCGAGCAGGCTGCCCATTTCCTCGGCGCGCCGTTTCAGATGCGCGGCGAGGTCGTCCACGGCGACGAGCGCGGTCGCGAGCTTGGCTTTCCCACCGCCAACCTGATCCCCGACGACGCGCTCGTTTGTCCAGGGCACGGGGTCTACGCGTGCCTGGCGGACACCGGCGACGGCGCTGCCCCGCTTCCAGCCGCCGTCAACATCGGCGTGCGTCCCACCTTCGACACAGGTCGCGGAGAGCTGGTCGAGGCCTACATCCTCGACTTCGAGGGAGACCTGTACGGCAAGCAGCTGCGCCTGGACTTCCTCTCGCGTTTGCGCGGCGAGCGACGCTTCTCCTCGGCCGAGGCGCTGGTCGAGCAGATGCGCCGCGATGTGCAGCGCACGCGCGAGATCGCCGCTGCCTGCTAGCCTGTGCGACCGCTATGACGATAACCACAGAGCGCAAGCGAGAGATCGCCGCAAAGTTCGGAGCCGGAGTAGAGGACACCGGCAACACCAAGGTCCAGGTGGCCCTGCTGACCGAGCGCATCAACCACCTGACCGGGCACCTGCGCGAACAGAGCAAGGATCACCACTCGCGTCGTGGCCTGCTGATGCTCGTCGGCCGCCGCCGCCGCTTCCTCGATTACCTGCGGCGCAAGGACCTCGAGGGCTACCGCGCACTCATAAAGGAGCTCGGCCTACGTAAGTAGGCCGAGACGGTCGATGACCTGCGTGGAGCTGCGTCCTCAGTCGCTCATGTGCAAAGCACACTTCGCGGGTGGGTGGGCATCCCAGATGCTTGCTCCGCTCGATCCTCAATCGTCTCGGGGGCGTTGGGGTAGCAGATGAGCGCCACCGACTCAGTTTCCACAGTGCTGGCCCCAGGCACGCAGGTTCCCGACTTCAAGCTTGCTACCGAAGGCGGCGAGGAGTTCACTCGAGCCGACCTGCAAGGCAAGACGACAGTGCTCGTCTTCTACCCGTTCGCCTTCAGCCCGGTGTGCACCGACCAACTGCAGGTCTACGAGCAATCGCTCCCGGAGATCACCGCACAGAGCGCTGACATATACGGCGTCTCCTGTGATTCCAGCTGGGCGCAGAAAGCGTTCCGAGAGAAGCTGGACGTGAGCATCCCGCAGCTCTCTGACTTCGAGCCGAAGGGCGTCGCGTGTCAAGCGTTCGGCGTGCTGCATCCCGGGGGCTTCCCGCAGCGCGCGCTCGTGATCGTCGGAGACGACGGCGTCGTGCGCTGGAGCTATCAAGCTCCTTCCCCGGCAGACCTTCCCCCGGTGCACATGATCCTTGGCGGACTGAAGAACGTCTAGCGTCCGCTAAGCTCCACACGTTCGGATACGAAGATAAAAGAAAACGGCTCCGCCGACCGACGGGTGGAGAGGGAAGGTAGTTCAATATGAGTAGCAACGCCGTTACACGGGTCTCCGTGGAGATTGCAGGTAGTGAGATCTCGTTCGAGACCGGCAGGATGGCCAAGCAGGCCTCCGGCGCAGTGGTCGTCCGCCAGGGCGACACGATGGTTCTCTCGACAGCAACAGCAGGCGGACAGCGCGACGTGGATTTCCTGCCGCTGACCGTGGATGTCGAGGAGCGGATGTACTCCGCCGGGAAGATTCCCGGCTCGTTCTTCAAGCGCGAGGGTCGCTCGGGAGAGAAGGCGACGCTGACCGCGCGCATGATCGACCGCCCCTTGCGCCCGCTGTTCACCAAGGGCTGGAACTACGAGACGCATCTCGTGGCGATCCCGATCTCGGTGGACCACGTCAATCCGTATGACATCCTCGCGATGAACGGCGCCTCGGCGGCGCTGATGATCTCAAACGTCCCCTTCGCCGGCCCGGTCGGCGCGGTGCGGATCGGCAAGATCGACGGCAACTTCGTCGTCAACCCCAACGAGGAGGATTTGCTCGAGAGCTCAGATCTCGACCTCGTCGTCGCGGGCTCCGAGGACGCGATCCTGATGGTGGAGGCCGGCGCGAACGAGATCTCCGAGGCCGAGATCCTCGACGCTCTGGACATCGCCCACAGCGCGATCAAGAAGATCTGTGCGCTGCAGCACGAGCTGGCCGAGAAGGTCGGCAAGGAGAAGACCCCGATCACCGCCCCGACGGTCGATCCGGAGCTGCTCGCGAAAGTGAAGGCATCCCATGGTGCCGCGCTTGACGAGGCCACCCAGGTCGAGGACAAGCTCGAGCGCCAGGATGCTTGCAAGGCGGTCGAGGGCGCGATCCTCGAGCAGTACGGTCCCGCCGCGCCCGAGGGCGCCGGCGAGGAGGCGGCCAAGGACGCCAAGGCGAAGAGGGCGGAAGCGCAGCTTGCTTTCGACAAGCTCGAGAAGGCGATCATCCGCGAGCGCATCGCGATCCACAAGAAGCGCCCCGACGGTCGCGCTGAGGATGAGATCCGCGACATCACGATCGAAGTTGGCGTCACGCCGCGCACGCACGGCTCGGCCCTGTTCACGCGTGGACAGACTCAGGCACTCAGCGCCGCTGCACTGGGCACGCTCAAGGAGGAGATGCGCCTCGACACGCTTGGCCTGCAAACCAAGAAGTACTACTTCCACCACTACAACTTCCCGCCCTTCTCGGTAGGCGAGGCTGGAAGGCTCGGCCCCAAGCGCCGCGACATCGGCCACGGCGCACTGGCCGAGCGCGCGCTCGTGCCGGTGATCCCCTCGATCGAGGAGTTCCCCTACACGATCAGGGTCGTCTCGGACATCTTCGAGTCAAACGGCTCGTCCTCGATGGCCTCGGTGTGCGGCTCCTCGTTGTCCTTGATGGACGCGGGCGTGCCGATCAAGCGCCCGGTGGCCGGTATCGCGATGGGCCTGATCAAGGAGGGCGACGACTACATCGTGCTCACCGACATCGCGGGCGTGGAGGACCACCTGGGAGACATGGACTTCAAGGTGGCCGGCACCGAGCAGGGCATCACCGCTCTGCAGATGGACATCAAGATCTCGGGCGTCACTTTCGAGATCCTGAGGGATGCTTTGACCCAGGCCCACAAGGCGCGCACGTTCATCCTCGGCAAGATGGCCGAGGCGATCGAGGGTCCGCGCGAGCAGCTCTCAGAGCACGCACCGCGCATCCAAACGATCCAGATCGATCCGTCGCAGATCGGCATGCTGATCGGCAAGGGCGGCGAAACGATCAGGGGCCTCTCCGAGGAGTTCGAGTCCCAGATCGACGTCAACGACGAGGGCCAGGTGCTGGTGTATTCGGCCAACGGCACGCTCGGCGACGCGCTCGTGGAGCGCATCCGCACGATGATGAAGGAGGTCGAGGTCGGCGACGAGTTCGCTGGCAAGGTCGTAAAGACGACCACCTTCGGAGCGTTCGTCGAGCTCTCCAAGGGGACCGACGGTCTGCTTCACATCTCAAACGTGTCGCCCGGTCAGCGGGTGGACACAGTCGAGGACGTGCTCAACAAGGGCGATGAGATCAACGTGCGCGTGGTCGAGGTCGACCGCGAGCGTGGCCGCATCGGCCTGCGCCTTGCCGACGATCCCGAGATCGCCGGCAAGAGCGTCGAGGAGCTCGCAACCGTCGGTGGCGTCGGTGGCGGCAGTCGCCCTCCGCGCAGCGGTGACCGTAACGGCCGCGAGGGCCGTCCGCCACGTAGCGGTGACCGCGGTTCTGGCCGTCCCCGTCATGGCGGCCGCGACCGCGACTGAGACCCGCGGACCTGAGGGTTTGCCTCAACATCGAATAACCACGCTGGATAACGGCGTGCGGGTGATCACCGAGCGCATGGAGAACGTGCGCTCGGTGGCGCTCGGCTTCTGGATCGGGACGGGCTCGGCGATGGAGACCGACGATCAGGCGGGACTCTCACACCTGCTCGAGCACATGCTGTTCCGCGGCACCGACAGCTACCGCTCGGAGGAGATAGACCAAATCTTCGACGCGATGGGCGCCGAGATCAACGCCGGCACCGATCGTGAGAGCACCTCGCTGTTCACGCGTGTGCTCGATCGGCACCTCGAGCGTGCCTTGCACGTGATGGGGGAGATGATTTGGCAGCCGCGCTTCGAGGATCTCGAGGCCGAGCAAAAGGTCGTGCTCGAGGAGATCGCAATGTACGAAGACGACCCCCAGGACCGGGTCTTCGACGTGCTCGGCGAAGCTGTCTTCGGCTCGCACCCGCTTGGCCGCGCCGTCATCGGCCGTGCCGAGGTGGTGCGCGGCGTCGAGCTGGCCGGCTTGCGCTCATTCCACGACGAGCGCTATCTGCCGCGGAGCATCGTCGTCGCGGCGGCCGGATCGGTGGCACATGACGAGCTCGTGAGCATGGTGCGGGCGGCGACTCCGCCGAGCGGCCCAAGCGAAAACGGCGCGGCGATCCTCTCGCCCAAGCAAGCCCCGTTGTTCGAGCGACGCGTGCGCTTCCTGCAAAAGGACACCGAGCAGTATCACGTCTGCCTCGGCGGCCAGGGCATCGCCCGCCACGACGAGCGCCGCTTCGCGCTGCGCATGCTTGAAGGCGTGCTGGGCGGCACGTCCTCCTCGCGCCTCTTCCAGGAGGTGCGGGAGAAGCGAGGCCTGGCCTACTCGGTCTTCTCCTTCTCCAATCTGCACGCCCACACCGGCGAGGTCGGCCTGTATGTGGGCACCCGTCCCGACAATCTCGGCGAGGCGATCGCAACGATCGCCGGGGAGCTCGATCGCTTCGTGGCCGAGCCTGTCAGCGAGGAGGAGCTGACGCGCTCGCGCGAGAACGTCAAGGGACGCATCGTGCTCGCACTGGAGTCGACCGCCGCGCGCATGAACCGGTTGGGCTCCTCGGTGCTCAGCGACCTGCCGATCCTCTCCGTGGATGAGATCATCGAGCGAATCGACGCTGTCAAGGCGAGCGACCTGCACGAGCTGGCCATCGAGCTGTTTGCCGGCGAGCGACTTTCGGTAGCCGGCGTCGGGACCGAGGAGAGCGTCTTTCAAGAGGCGCTCGCACCGCTCGAGGCAGTCGCGTCGTGATGCACCTTGGCCTGCTCCACAGCTCGCAAGGGGGCGGCATCGCGATCGGCACGGGGGCAAGGTTGTGATCCGAGTCGGCGTCGCGGGCGCGGCTGGACGGATGGGCCAGACGGTCTGCGCCGCCGTCGAAGGAGCAAGCGACATGGAGCTTGTCGGGCGCGCCGATCCGCTGCTGGAGGCCACGCTCGCGCAAATGCTCGAGCAGTCCACTCCAGAAGTGGTGGTCGACTTCACACAGCCTGACACGGCCCTGGAGAACGCGCTTGAGTGCGTGCGAGCGGGGGTGCACGTGGTGATCGGCACCACCGGCTTCGACCTGGACGCCCTGACCGAGGGCCTGCGGACACTGCAAAAAAACGCGATGCCCCCCGCGCGCACGGGGGGACCGCCAAATCGCGCACCCACAGGACAGCTGCCAAACGTGCTCGTAGCGCCCAACTTCGCGATCGGCGCGGTTCTGATGATGCGCTTCGCGGCCGAAGCCGCGAGACACATGGCCAAGGCCGAGATCATCGAGCTGCATCACGACCGCAAGCTCGACGCACCCAGCGGCACAGCGGCACGCACGGCACTACTGATGGCAGAGTCCTCCGGCGGCGAGCTGCCACCGATCCATTCGGTGCGCCTGCCGGGCATTGTGGCCAACCAGGAGGTCATTCTTGGCGACGAGGCCCAAACGCTGACGATCCGCCACGACACGACCGGCCGTGAGTCCTTCATGCCCGGCGTGCTGCTGGCTATTCGGGGTGTCCGAACACTGCAGAGCACGCCCATGGTGGGCCTGGAGCACCTGTTGTTCGCGGGCGAGTGAACAATGCGGGCACGCCACCATCTACACCCGATACACGTGGAATACTGCACACGATGAGCACCCTGAAGGGCACACCCTCGCGGGCGCAAGCAAACCCGCTCGGCACCATCCTGACAGCGATCGTCACGCCATTCGACGAGAGCCTGCGCGTCGACGAGGAAGCGTTCGTCGCGCTGATGCATCATCTCGCCGAGCACGGCTCCGACGGTTTTGTCGTATGCGGGACCACTGGCGAGGCGGCAACTCTCACCGACGAGGAACACCTCGCCTTGATCGGCCTGGCGGTACGCGAGCGCCCGCAGGGCACCACGATCGTCGGTGGCACGGGCTCCAACGACACGAAACACGCGGTGCACCTGACCGAGGTCGCAAGCGAACATGGCGTGGACGCGACCTTGAGCGTCACGCCCTACTACAACAAGCCGAGCCCACGCGGGATCGTGCGCCACTACGAAGATGTCGCCAAGGCCACCGACAAGCCGATCCTGCTCTACAACATCCCAGGCCGCACGGCCGTCAACATGGGACCGGAGCTGCTGGCCCGCCTTGCACAGATCGAGCACATCGAGGGCGTCAAGCAGTCCAACCAGGCCGAGCTGCAACTGATAGACGGGCTCGATCTCTATACCGGCGACGACGCCACCTTCGCGCACACACTCGACCTCGGCGGCGCCGGCGCGATCAGCGTCTCGAGCCACATCGTCGGCGATGAGATGCGCCGCATGGTCGACGAGCCCGAGCACCGCGCCGAGATCGATGTCGGCCTACAGGACGTGTACGAGACGCTGTTCATGACCGCCAGCCCGACGTGCACGAAGGCCGCCCTGAACATGCTTGGCCACAAAGTCGGCGGACTGCGGCTGCCGTTGATCGAGGCCGACGAGCACGAGCTGGCCGAGGTGCGCGCGATGCTCGTGCGCCACCATCTGCTGCCCGTGGACGGTCACGCCGGTGGCGAGCGCAAGGCCACAGCGAGCGCTCGGGCGAGCGGCGCGTGAGCGCTCGCAGCGCTTTGCTCCCCAGGGAGCCCGCGAAATGAGCAAGCTGCGCGTCCTGCCACTCGGCGGGCTGGGGGAGATAGGCAAGAACATGACCGTCGTGGAGTACGACGGGCGGATCGTCGTCGTCGACGTCGGCCTGCGCTTCCCGACTCCGGAGATGGTCGGCATCGACCTGGTGCTGCCCGACTTCTCCTATCTGCGCGAGCGGGCACGCGAGATCGAGGCGATCGTCGTCACCCACGGGCATGAGGATCATCTCGGCGCCTTGCCATGGGTCGTGCGCGAGCTCGGCCAGGAGAACGTGCCGCCCGTTTACGGCGGACCGCTGACGATCGCGATGGCACGCTCCAAGCTCGACGAGCACAAGCTGCGCGACGTCGAGCTGTGCGATGTCGCGCCCGGTGAGATGCTCGACCTGGGACCGTTCTCGCTGGAGATGATCCACATGACGCATTCGATCCCCGACTCCAGCGCAGTCGCGCTGGGGACGGACCTCGGCACGGTGCTGATAACCGGCGACTACAAGTTTGACCAGACGCCGGTGGACGGCGCGCCGGCAGACGTCTCGCGCCTGGCAGAACTGGGGCGCGAGGGTGTGTTGCTCTTGTGCGGTGACTCCACCAATGTCGATCGCGAAGGCTTCTCACCTTCGGAGTCGCTGGTCGGACCGCACCTGGAGGAGGCGTTCGCCCGCTGCGAGGGGCGCATCATCGTCACGAGCTTCGCCTCGAACATCCACCGCGTGCAGCAGGTGATCGACGCGGCCGCCGCACTCAACCGCAAGGTCTCGCTGGTGGGACGCTCGATGCGTAAGAACGTCGGCATCGGACGCACGCTCGGCCACGTGGACGTGCCGGAGGGGATCCTCGTGGGCACACGCGAGATCGAAGACTTCCCCGACGAGCGCATCGTCATCATCTCGACCGGCTCACAGGGAGAGCCGCTCTCAGCCCTCAGGCGCATGGCCTACCGCGACCATCCCCAAGTGAAGCTGCGCCACGGCGACACCGTCGTGTTCTCGGCGACGCCTGTGCCCGGCAACGAGCGCGCCGTCAACGAGACGATCGACCGGCTCTACCACATCGGCTGCGACGTGGTGACCGCGCGCGACGCGCCGGTGCATGCTTCAGGTCACGGCTATGCCGAGGAGGTCAAGCTGATGCTCAACCTGACCAAACCACGCTATGTGATGCCATTCCACGGCGACTTCAAGCGTCTGCGCCTGCACACGCAACTGGCCGAAGCGGTCGGCATCGAGCCCGACGACATCTTCCAAGGTGAGAACGGCCTGCCACTCGACATCGACGAGCGCGGCGCGCGCTTCAAAGAGCACGAGCAGTCGGGCATGGTGTTCGTCGACGGCGTGGAGATCGGCGACATGGCCGACGTCGCGCTGCGCGACCGGCGCATGCTCTCCGCGGACGGCATCTTCATCGTGGTCGTGACGATCGCCGAGCAAGACGGGCGCTCGGTGGCCGATCCCGAGGTTATCTTCCGCGGCGTTCCGTTCACCGAGGAGGCGGACGAGCTGTTCGAGGAGATCCGCTCGACCGTCGATGCGACGCTCGGGCGTGCCGCCAAGGAGGAGATCCGCGAGGTCGACCTGCTGCAGCAGATGCTCCATGACGACTTGGCGAAATTGGTCTATGACCGTTTGAAGCGCCGCCCTATGGTGCTGCCGGTCGTCGTAGAGGTCTAGCCGAACCTCAGACTTCCAGGCGGGCGGCCTCGGGAGCGGGCGTTTGGGCTGGCTGCGAGGACGGGACCGCAGGCAGCGTGACGACGAAGCGAGCCCCGGGGTGCTCGGCGCCGGGATGCGTTTGCTGTACCGAGACGCTGCCGCCGTGAGACTCGGCGACGGCACGCACGATCGCAAGGCCCAGACCGAACGAGCCACCGCGGTCGCCGGCGCCGCGAACGAAGCGCTCGAACAGTGTTTCGGTCAGATGTTCCGGGACGCCGGGGCCGTCGTCCTCAATGATTAGGCGTGCCTCACCGGCGGGCAGAGGCTCGCCTGAAGGCATACGTGCCTCGCCAGAGCCGTCTCCTGTCGGTGCGATGGTCGTCGAGACGCGAATCTCTGTGCCGGGCGGCGTGTGGCGCAGTGCGTTCTCGATCAGGTTGAGCGCGAGCCGGTGCAGCTCGTCGCGGGAGGCCTCGACGACCGCCGGCTGCACGTCGAGCGAGATCTCGTGCTGGGCGCTCACCGGACCCAGCTCGGCCGCGGCCTCCACGACGATCTGCGCAAGATCGCAAGGCTCGCGCCGCACAACCCGCCCGACGTCGGTGCGGGCCAACAGCAGCAGGTCGGCGACGAGGCGGCGCATGCGCTGGGAGGAGCGCAGAGCAGAGCGTGCGGCATCGGCCTCTTCGCCATGCAGGGACTCGGCCAACAGCTCGAGGTTGGCAAGCACGCTGGTCAGGGGCGTACGCAGCTCGTGCGAGGCGTCGGCCACGAACTGACGCTGGCGCGCGAGCGTGGCTTCGGTCTCGGCATGGGCGGCGTCGAGCTCGTGCAACATGCCGCCGAGCGTGCGCGCCAGCTCGGCAACCTCGTCTTCGGCGAGCGGCTCGGGCACGCTGCGGCTTGGGTCGCGTGTGCGCGCGATCTGCTCGGCTGTCCTTGTCAGCTCGGCGATCGGCGCCATCGCGCGGCGCGCGATCATGATGCCGGCCAGCAGTGCAAGACCCGTGCCTGCGAACACACCGAGCAGGAGCAGCAGCTCGACGCGCGCAACGGTGCCCTCGACGTCAGAGAGACGCCGACCGTACTGGATGACGATATCCCCGCCGACCGACGCGTCGAGCGGAACGAGTTGCGTGTCGACGCGATAGCCGTCCAAGTTTGCTTCATTGGCTCCGCCAAAGTTGGGCGCTCCGGCACTCGAGGTGAGCACGCCACCGCTGATGCTGAGGATGCGAATCGCGGCGTGCTCGGAGCTTGCGAACTGGTTGAGATCGGGCGGGTTGGTAACGTGCAGCGTGAAGCCTTCGGCTTGATTGCCGGTGACGCTCACCTGCAGGAAACTGGCGAAGTTAGTGGTGGCCGCCGCAACTTCGCGGTTGAAGTTGGAGCGGATGCGATGGACCGTGAGCGAGCCGACGACCAACGCAAACGCGCACAGGATCGTGAACGTCAGTAGCGCCGAGACGCCGGCCAGGCGCGTGCGGATCGGCAAGCGGTCGAACGCGACCGATACGCGCTCTACGAAGCGCGCCAGTGAAGCGCGCAGCGCGTTTGAGTGCTCCAAGGGCTGCTCAGGCGCGGAGGACGTAGCCGGCTCCGCGAATGGTGTGCAGCAAGCGCGGCTCGCCCTCGGCCTCGAGCTTGCGGCGCAGGTTGGAGACGAACACCTCGATCGTGTTCGTGGTCGAGAAGGGGTCATAGCCCCATACCTCGTCGAGCAAGCGTTGGCGTGAGATGACGATGCGCTCGTTGCGCATCAGGTACTCGAGCAGCTCGAACTCGCGCTGGGTCAGCTCGATCTGGCGCTCGCCACGGGCGATCTCGTGCGTGTCGACGTTGAGCGAGAGATCTCCCACGCGCAAGGGCGCCGAGCCGCGCGGCGGGCGGCGGCGCAGCAGCGCGCGCATGCGCGCAAGCAGCTCCTGGCGCTCGAACGGCTTGACGAGGTAGTCGTCGGCGCCGGCATCGAGTCCCTCGACACGGGACTCCAGGGCGTCTCTGGCGGTGAGGATCAAGATCGGCACGTCGTCGCCGTCGCGCAACCGCTTGGCCACCTCGATCCCGTCGATCTCGGGCAGACCGAGGTCGAGGATCACGAGGTCCGGTGCGAACGTGCGCCCGTGCTCGAGCGCGGCGTTGCCGTCGGCGGCGGCACGTACCTCGTAGCCCTCCATACGCAACGAGCGCTGGAGTGCCTGGGCGATGTCCTCGTCGTCCTCGACAACGAGCACACGGGGGGCACGGCTGAATTCACTCATCTCAACCACTCTGTGTAGCGGTGTGCACTAAAGCCATAGTAAGGGTCAGTCCCGCGCGAGGGCTCTACGCAAGCCCGGACGGCCGGATGGGCGGCCGACCGGAGCTACATGAAAAGGCCTGGCTATCGGCCGAGTCATAAGCAGGGTCTGGACGGTGCGCGTCGAAGCTGGCCCTGATGCCGGCCACCCGCAGAAGCCCCAAGCGTCAGCCCGCCCGTAAGCAGGCGGCACGACGGGGAGCGCGAGCGAACACCCGATCGCGCTCGCGAAGCGGCCGTGGAAGGGGTCGCGGCTCGGCCGGCCTGCTCGACGGATTCTCGCTGCGCTGGCCTGTGTTGAGCCAGAACCAGCGTGACGTGCTCGGCCTCGGCCTCGTGGCCGTGGGCGTGTTCATGGGTTTTGTCCTCTATGGCCACTGGGATGGCGGGAAGGTGGGCCAGGGGCTTGCGAGCGCTCTGGGCTGGTGTTTTGGCGAAGCGCGATCGCTCGCTCCCGCGGCATTCGTCATCGGCGGCAGTGCGCTGCTATTCGCCCAGTTCATGCCGACACAGAGACCGTTGCGTACCGGAGGCCTGTGCCTTTTCGCGGCCGTGACGCTGGCGCTCGCCGCTGGCACGCTCGGTATCAGCAGCGGCACTCCAGACGATGCGAGCAGCGAGCAGTGGAGCTCGGCATCGCTTCAATCCCACGGGGGCGTCCTCGGCCAAGGCCTCTACTGGGTCGCCCACCGGCTGGTGCAGACCGTGGGCGTAGACATCCTTGTCGTGTTCCTGCTGGTGATTGGCGTGGTTCTGCTGACTGGCCTCTCGCTGGCTGTGGTCGTGCGCGCGACGGGCAATGGCCTGGTCGACACCAGTCGCGTGTTGCGTGCCCGAGCAAGCGCCCTCGAACGCTCGAGCAAGTCCGCTGGAGACGAGCGCTCCAAGCGCGCGCAAACCGATTCGCGCGAGTCCGCGGAGCACTCGCTTCAGCCCCCAGAGCCCGCACCAGAGGAGCTGATCGTGCGCGCCACTCACGTTGAGGCCCCTTCGGTCGACGGTGCTGCGCCCGCGATGGGGGCGTTGGAGCCGTGGGATGTCGATGTCGAGGACGTGATGGAGCCGAGCGAGTCAGAGGGTGAGCACGATCCCCAAGCCAAAGAAGGCGAGGACGGATCGTTTGCGGCTGTAGATCTTCGCTCCACGCAAGGGTCCGAGTCAGACGAAGCGGACGAGGTTTCTGCCGAGCCGATCGACGAGTCGTTGCTCACGCCACAGGGCCGTCTGCGCGACGCCGTCACCGACGATCCCGAGTTCGTCTGGGAGCTGCCTGGAGCCGAGCGCATCCTGACGCGCTCGACCGCCGAGCAGGCCAAGCCCGATACCGCCGGACAGGAGCGCACCGCGGCCAGCCTGGTCGAGGCTCTGGGTCACTTCGGCGTACAGGCGAAGGTGATCGGCACCGTGGCGGGACCGCACATCACACGCTATGAGCTTCGCCTCGCGCCGGGCACGAAGGTCGGCAAGGTGGCCCAGCTCAAGGACGATCTGGCCTACGCGCTGGCCGCAACCGACATCAGGATTCTCGCCCCGATCCCGGGCAAGCAAGCCGTAGGCGTGGAGGTGCCCAACGCCAAGCGACGGATGGTGCGCCTCGGCGACGTCTTCCAGGAGCCGCCCAAGGACTGGTCGCCGCTGACGGTGTGGCTGGGGAAGGATGTAGCCGGCAAGGCGATCGGCGCGGACCTCGCGAAGATGCCGCACCTGCTCGTGGCGGGCACGACCGGCGCCGGTAAGTCCGGGGCGATCAACGCAATGCTGTGCAGCGTGCTGCTGCGTGCCACCCCGCACGAGCTGCGGCTCGTGCTGGTCGACCCCAAGCAGGTGGAGCTCAACCACTACGAGTCGATTCCGCACCTGCTCACACCCGTGATCACGAGCCCACGGATGGCCGCCAATGCTCTGCAGAACCTGGTGCGCGAGATGGAGCAGCGCTACGGGATCATGTCGCTGTCGCGCACTCGCTCCCTGATCGAGCTCAACAAGGCGCGCGAGGCCAGAAACGAAGCCCCACTGCCTTACATCCTGTGCGTGATCGACGAGCTCGCGGACTTGATGATGGTCGCGCCTGCCGACGTGGAGGACTCGATCATCCGCCTTGCCCAGAAGGCGCGCGCCGTGGGTATCCACTTGGTGCTCGCCACGCAGAGCCCGCGTGTGGACGTGATTACGGGAATGATCAAGGCCAACGTGCCCTCGCGCATCGCCTTCTCGGTCTCGAGCCAGACCGACTCGCGCGTGATCCTCGACCAGAACGGCGCCGAGTCGCTGCTCGGCCAGGGCGACATGCTCTTCAGTCCGGTCGGCTCCTCGCGCTTGCAGCGCATCCAGGGGGCCTACATCGACGAGTCGCAGATCGCGAAGCTGACGGACATGTGGCGCAAGCAGGGCGAGCCCGAGCTGCGCGAGGAGCTGCTGGAGGAGGTAGAGCCCGCCGAGCCCGAGAAGAGCTCAGACGACGAGTTCGACCCCGATGAGGATCCGCTGCTGAGCGACGCGATCAGGTTGGTCGCGGAAATGCAGACAGCCTCCACCTCGATGTTGCAGCGACGCTTGCGCCTCGGCTACACACGCGCGGGCAGGCTGATCGACATGCTCGAGCGCCGCGGCGTGATCTCCGGCTATGAGGGATCGAAGCCGCGTCAGGTGTTGATCGGCGAGGCGGACCTGCCCAGAGTGCTTGCCATGGTGGATGGCTCCGG
>JBAQGH010000033.1:0-7735 GCA_049287685.1 Solirubrobacteraceae bacterium
ATCGCGTGCCGATGGTGCGAACGAGCGCGCCGCGCCGCGCACGATCTACGAAGCGACGCCCAAGGGGATCGACCACTTCGAGCAGTGGATGCTCGGCGGCTCCTCGCTGGCGCCCGTACGCGACGAGCTGTACATGAAGATCGCGCTTTCCAGGCCCCACAACCTCCCGCGTCTGATCAAGCTGGCACAGACACAGGAGCAGGACTGCCTGGCCCGACTGCAGCAGCTGCGAGAACCCCCCGGTCGCCCACAGGGCAGGCCCAAGGCATGGTCGGAGGTGGCGGTGCTGCTGGTGCGAGATGCGGAGATCAAGCAGTTGCAGGCGAGGATCGAGTGGCTGCAAAAGGCTCGCACGATCATGCACAAGCTGAGCGAAGCTCACCAACGCAGCCTCGCACGAGGAGACGGGGTCGCTTGAGCTCACAGGTGCGGCTCGCGCTGGAGCAGGTCAGCAAGAGCTACTGGCGCGGTCCGCACGAGACCGCGGTTCTGAAGGAAATCTCGCTCTCGGTCTATGCGGGCGAGTGCGTCGCCGTATGGGGTCAGCGCGGCTCGGGCAAGACGACTCTGTTGAAGGTCGCGGCCGGCCTCGAGGCGCCCGAAAGCGGCACAGTGCGTTTCAAGGATCAGGATCTAGGGAGTATGTCGAGGGCCGAGCTCGTGCGTCTGCTGCGTGAGGAGATCGGCTGGGCCAGGCGTACCGGACCGGAGAGCGACGAGCTGGAGATGCTCGACTACGTCGCTCTGCCGCTGCTCAAACGCCAGACGCTGCGTCGTGCGCGTCGTCGCTCGGCGGCGGCGCTGTCGCGTGTCGGCGTGGGCGAATGCTCGAAAGGGCGCTGGGAGGATCTGACCGACGGCGAGCGCACACTCGTCTCTATCGCCCACGCGATGGTGAGGCAGCCGAGCCTGTTGGTCGTCGACGACCCCACCGCAAACCTCGACGTGCTCCAGCGTGAGGAGGTGATGGGTCTCCTGCGCAGCACGGCCGAGCAGGATTGGCTCGGGGTGCTGATCACCGTGCCGGACATGCCATCGATGGTGCACGCTCATCGGATCGGATCGCTGAGCGACGGACGTTTGCTGGTGCCTTCGGGCACCTTGCCAGAGCGCGACAACGTGGTCGAATTCCCCGCTCGCGGACGGGCGGTCCCCGGGTGAGATCGTGATCGGCATGCCGCCTGGCGAGCCTGAGCCGCCGCCGCAAGGGTACGTACCGCCGGAGCCTGCGCTTGAGCGGCGCGTTCCACACGATGAGGCGGCGCGGCGAGCTGAGGAATCCGGCGTGGGACGATTCTCGCAAGCACGACCCGACGGCACAGTATCCGACGAGCCGCTGATCTCGATCACGCTTTCGCGCAATCAGGTGGACCACGTGGTGCGAGCCGCGCTTGGCGAGCACGCCGTGCCGAGCGTCTCCGGCGTGGTTGCCAGTACCGGTTTTCATCGCACTCATGCCAGGCAGGTGCTCAGCTCCAGGTATCGGGCACTACAGGAGAACAGGCGCCTGTCGCGGTCGCTGCTGGCGGGCTTGCTCGTGCTCTCGTGCTTTCCCCCGGAAGGGTTGGACATGGGAATCAAGGACATCTCCGAGCAGCTCGAGCTGAACACCAGCACCGTGCATCGCTACGTGCTGACGCTTGTAGCCGCGGGCTTGCTGGAGCGCGACCCGGACACGCGTCGCTACAGGCTTTTGCCCGAATATAGCGACGAGTCGCAGACGTAGCTCAGCTGCGGGTAAACCTGTCAAAACCATGGGTGTCTCCTCCTAGATGGCTAAGAACGTGTCTCAAAACCTGGGGTGCTTGCGCATGTGTTCATGGACCAAGCTGGGCGCCGCGGGATGTCGCAGCGCGTACCGCAGCGCGTACTGGTAGTACGTGCAAGACGTCACGGGACGATCCAGCGCCGCGATCAAAGCCACCCACCCGCATCTCGGGGTGCCGCGGGTTTTGAGGCACGTTCTAACAAGGAGGGGTCGCGCGTAGAGCTTCAACTCCACGCGCGACCATCCCCTTGGCGCCCAGGTAGGGAGTCCTGGACGTCGCCCTGTCCCGGTGGTTTGTGCGTCGTCTTCACCGCCCTCGGGTCGGGGGGCGGCGCTGAGACCGTGACGACGCGTGTTCGGGGCAGCTTGGTCAGGTTCAAAGCTTTCGTTTAATTGCCACCTGAGGTCTTTGTCCTCTGCATCCTCCCGCCCGTGCGGATAGTGCCCATCCGCACGTACCACGTGAAGCGCTCGTGGATTTCCCGCATCGTGATTGCACCTCTTGGACATCTTGGCGGGATGTAACGTTGGGCAGGCGATGACCCGCCCGCTCTACTTCGACCACCCGGCCTGCCTGGAGCACGACCCGCGCGCGCACATGCCCACGCATCCGGACACGCCCGAGCGGCTGTACGCGATCGAGCAGGCACTCCAGGCTCGCGACTGGCTCGGCTGGGAGCGTCGGCAGGCTTCCGCCGCAAGCGAGCGT
The DNA here is from genome assembly GCA_049287685.1 of Solirubrobacteraceae bacterium. Lineage (GTDB taxonomy): Bacteria > Actinomycetota > Thermoleophilia > Solirubrobacterales > Solirubrobacteraceae > Palsa-744. The sequence goes on from JBAQGH010000033.1 coordinate 2,478, forward strand.
GAGCTCGAGCTCGTTCACAGCGCCTCGCATGTGAGCGCCATCCGTGAGCTGTGTGCGTCCGGGGGTGGCTCGATCGACGCCGACACCTTTGTCGGGGAGGCCTCCTACCGTGCCGCGCTGCACGCCGTCGGCGGTGCTTGTGCGATGACGGAGGCGCTTATGGCAGGCGAGGCGCAGGTCGGCTTCTGCGCGGTGCGCCCATCTGGCCACCACGCCGAGCCCTCGCGCGCGATGGGCTTTTGCCTCTTCAACAACGTGGCAATCGCCGCCGAGCACGCCATCCGCGACCTCGGCGCGCGAACAGTATTCGTGCTCGACTGGGACGTTCATCACGGCAACGGCACAGCCGAGGCATTCCGCCGGCGCTCAGATGTGTTGTTCGCGAGCATCCATCAGGCGGCCCTGTATCCAGGCAGCGGTCCACTGAGCGACGTGGGCTCGGGCGAGGGTGAGGGATACACGATCAACCTGCCGGTGCCGGCGGGCTGCGAGGAGGATCTGTGGCTGTCGCTGCTCGAGCATGTCGTGCTGCCCGCCGCCGTCGCCTTCAAGCCCGACCTCGTGCTCGTCTCCGCCGGCTTTGACGCCCACCGCGAGGACCCTCTGGCGGGCGTGCGCCTGGAGACGAGCTCCTTCGGCGAGATGGCAAGGCACGTGCGCGACATGGCCGAGCGCGTGGGGGCGCCGCTCGGAGCGGTGTTGGAGGGCGGCTATGAGCCGGATGTGCTCGCCGACTGCGTGGTGGAGACGCTCGGCGCGCTGGCGGGCTCCGAGCCGCCGTCCTCGGCGGCGCCCGAGGCGCTGCTCACCTCTAGGGCCGCGGCTCAGATCGGCCACCACTGGTCGCTGTGAGGGATCGCGCGCGGCTGCCGGCGGGGTTTCGCGCTTACGTGCAGGCCTGCCTGTTCTTTCAGGAACCTTTGATCAGCCCGCGTTTGAGCGCGTAGGCGACCAGCTCGGCGCGCGAGGAGAGGTTGAGCTTCTGCTGGATGTGGGCACGGTGGGTCTCGACCGTTCGCACCGACAGGAACAGCTGCTCGGCGATCTCGGCGTTGGTGTGACCGAGGGCGATCAGGCGCAGCACGTCGACCTCGCGCTCGCTCAAATCGTCGGGTGGCCCAGGGGCGGGCTCTGAAGCCAGGCGCGCGCCGAGACGCGGGTTGAGATAGCTCTCGTTGCGCGCCGCCCTGCGCACCGCCTCGACTAGCTCGTCGTCGGCGGCCTCCTTGAGCACATAGCCAATCGCGCCGGCGCTGAGCGCGCTGCGCGCGAACACGGGCTCCTGCTGCATCGTGAGCACCACGATCTGGGTCTCGGGATTGCTCTCACGAATGGCAGGGATCACCTCGAGGCTCGACCCACCCGGCATGTTCAAATCGAGCACCAGCACCGTCGGCTTGTGCCCACGCACATAGCGCTGGGCTCCCTCGACGTCGCCGGCCTCGGCGACCACGTCGAAGTCGCTCTCGCTCTCCAGCAACAGCCGCAAACCGCTTCGCACCACGGCGTGATCGTCGGCCAGCACGATGCGGATCTTCTCCTGCGTGCCGGTGCCTCGCTCGGGTGCGGGCTGTTCAGACCGCTGTGCCTGTTCTGCCACGTGCGTGACGCTAGCGCCTTGCGAGGGGGCTTGCCTGCGGGAAAGTACTGGCTTTGGCGTGGACCGGTACGGATGTGACCGACCGCGCTATCCCACGGGGCCGATCGCTGGCATCTATCGGCTTTCACCAACATATTCAAGTCACATCAACCGTAGGATGCGGCGGGTTTGTAGCAAGGCTGCCTATATGCCTTCGCCGGGCAGGAACTCGTTGGTAAACGGTGGCAGACCGGCGGTGTTGGGGTCTGAGTGAATCAAGCCTTGCGTGAACATCCAGTGCCCAAATGCGGCCCACGCCGACGGATCCTGCCAGCCATACGGCTTGGAATGGTCACTTGGCAGTGTCGCCGGCAGCGTCGCTTCGATCGAGGCGAGCTGCAGCTTCTCTTCGGCGGACGGGTTGGCCCCTACGATCAGCGCCGCCGCCGCCGCGGGATTCGCGCGCACCTGCTGCTCGCCGCGTGTCAACGCCTGCAGGAAGGCACGCATGTCCACGCCATCGGTACGCGCCTCCTCAGAGCGCACCACCAACACCAGCTCGTCGTAGGTCGGCACGCCGGCCTGGTCGACCGGGATCACGACCGGGCTCTTGTGCATCTGGCGCAGTTGGATCGCCTCATAGTTCCAGTAGCCGCCGAGTGTGGCGGCCACCTTGCCCGAGAGCATCGCCGGCACCAGGTTGAAGCCGACGTCGCTTTCTGTGACGGAGCTCGGGTTCACGCCGGCCGCTCGCAGCGCGGTGTGCAGCTCGGCGGCTTGGTAGGCGATTCCCGCGGTGCCCACGCGCTTGCCGGCAAGGTCCGCGACCTTGCTCACGTGCGCCGAGGGCAGCGCGATGATCGAAGTGAGCGGGCGTTGCACGAGCGCACCGATCGACACCACTTTCAGCCCCTGGTCGCGGGCGAGCAGCAGCTGCGGCTCGTAGGAGATCGCCATGTCGACCTTGCCAGCGGCAAGCAGCTTCAAAGGTTCGGCCGATTCGCTGGGCACGATCGGGCGCACATCCAGGCCCACCGTGTTGAAATAGCCGTGCGCGATCGCCGTGTACAGCGACGCGTGGTCGGCGTTGGGGAACCAGTCGAGCATCACCGTGAAAGGCTTCGTCCCAGGGGCCGAGACGACGTCCTGCTTGGTTCCGCAGGCGCCCAGCAAGACGGTGCAGATGCAGGCAAGAAGCAGGGACCCCCCATAGCGGGGGCCAAGCAGGGCGGCACGACGGACGCTTGACGATGCTCTCAACGGATCTCTCCTCTTGGTTGATTGGTCCACGGCGAGAGCTTTCGCTCGGCGATGGTCAGGGCATAGAAACAGCTGATCGCGAATACGAACAGCACGGCCGTGGCGGCGTATGCGCGGGAGGTCTGCAGCGCGGTCAAGTCCGAGGTGATCTCGCGTCCCAGGCCGGCGTAAGGGCCGGTGGTAGGCGTAGATGTCTCGGCGATGAACGCCCCGATCACACCGACGGCGAGCGCGATCCGCGCTCCGCTGAGCGCCGCCGGCAGCGCCGCGGGCAGCTCGCCGAAGCGAAACGCCTGCCAGCGCGACGCGTCGAGCGTGCGCAGCAGCTTGAGCTGATCGGGATCGACCGCGGCGAGCCCGTCCACGGTGGTCACGACCACCGGGAAGAAGCAGATCAGAGCGATCACGATCAGCTTCGGGAAGATGCCAAAGCCCCACCAAAAGCACAGCGGCGCGGCGATCACCGCTATTGGGATCGCCTGCGAGCCGACCGTGTGCGGGTAGACCGCGCGGCGCATCGGCGCCCACATGTGGATCGCGACGGCCATCGCAAAGCCGCCGAGGAGCGCCAGCGCGAGCCCGAACACGACCTCCTTGGCGGTGATCGTGAAGTTCGACCACAGCAGCCCGGCGTTGTCCCACATTTCGGCGAACATCGCGTGCGGAGCCGGCAGCAGCAACGGGTCCACCCCTTGGAGGTCGACGTATAGCTCCCAAGCGCCGAGGAAGGCGAGCCCCAGCAACAGCGGCGGCAGCACGTTCGCAAGCCCGCGTCTCATGCGGCCCTGCTCCCGGCCAGCGTCTGCATTGCCTGCTCGCGCAGTGCGATCACCTTCGCGTCGGTGCGCGAGCGCGGGCGGGGCAGATCGACGGTCAGTCCAGCCACGACGCGCCCCGGACGAGGCGAGAGGACCACGACGCGGTCGGCGAGCACGATCGCCTCCTCGACGTCGTGCGTCACGAGCACCACGGTGCGCGGCTCGCGCACGAGCGCGCCCGTCAGCCACTCCTGCATCTCCTGTCTGGTGATCGCATCGAGTGCGCCAAAGGGCTCGTCCAAGCACAGCACGGGCTTGCCGGAGAGCAGCGTGCGCACGAATGCCACGCGCTGGCGCATCCCGCCCGAGAGCTCGTTGGGGCGGGCCCGCTCGAATCCAGCAAGGCCAAGCTCCTCGAAGAGGCTTGCTCCGCGCGTACGAGCCTGCGCGCGGGGCGCGCCGGCGATCCGCAGTGCCAGCGCCGCATTGTCGACGGCACTAAGCCAAGGCAGCAGCAGATCGTGTTGGGGCATCAGCACGGCCGGCTCGCATTCGATCGTGCCGCTGTCAGGCTGTTGCAATCCACAGATCAGCTCCAGCAGCGTCGTCTTGCCGCAGCCGCTCGGGCCCACCACGGCCAGCACGCTGCCGCGAGCCGCGTGCAGCGAGACGTCCGCGAGCGCCTGCACAGTTGCGCCACGGCGATCGGTGTAGGCGCGGCTCACGTCGCCCAGGCTCACCGCGTCGCCTGTCCCCCGCGAGGGTGGGCTCGGGCAGGTCGGCTCACGCCTCTGGCCTTCGCGGGACTTCAGTTGCGTCTGCACTGCGCTCCCTCCGCGGGCATTACCCCACAGGTTCGAAGGGTCGGCGTTGGGTGGGTTGTGGGGTGGTGGGACCCCGATTAAACGCCATCTCAGCCGACTTCCGTCAGCTCCCCTGGTTGTCTTGCCAGTTTCGATGCTAGCGCTAGGCGCTCACGACCGGTCGCGTCAAGGCCTTGACGAAATCCTCGAGCTGGGCGGTCGTCCAGCACTCGAACGCGGTGCAGTATTGCTCGTAAGCAGCGATCACCGAGTCGCCGTAGTTCCAGTACAGGCGCGGCTCCGGGTTCAGCCAGAAAGTGCGCCCGGCGCGTGAGGCGACCTGGCCGAACAGGTCGGCGCGCGGGTCGCGGCCGTTGGTGCGGGCGTCGCCCAGCACGATCACGGTGGCGCGGGGACTCATGTCGTCGGCGATCAGCTCCAAGAGCTCCGACCACACGCGCCCATAGTCGGTGTAGCCGGAGATGTCGGCCACGCCCGCGTCGCTGGAGATGCGTTCGCTCACCGCACGGAAGTCGCGCTCGTGCTCGAACACGTCGGTGACCTCGGATATGCGCTCGATGAACACGAACGAGCGCATCTTGCGAAACGAGTCGTGCAGCGCGTGCAGCACCGACAGGAAGAACACCGAGGCCGATGTGACGCTTGTGGACACGTCGCACAGCACGTAGATCTCGGGGCGGCGCGGGCGGCGCGGGCGAAAGCGCAGCTCGACGGGCACGCCGCCGGTCTGCAGGGAGGCGCGCATCGTGCGGCGCACGTCCACGTGGGCGTGGTGGCGGTGGCCGCGGTTCTGCTTGCCCTGGGTGGCGAGGCGGCGGCGGAGTTGCGCCACCACGC